>WRLM01000007.1 GCA_009777615.1 Candidatus Methanoplasma cognatum | reverse complement strand
CCCGCCTCCTTGGACGTGGAAGGCATAGCCGGGCTGAAGACGAGACTGGACGCCGGCGCTAACGTGATAACATCGATCGTTCCTCCCAACGAGGACCTGGCGGGGGTTGCGCAGCATGAGCTGGACATCGAGAACGGCCACAGGTCCGTTGCGCATGTGCTCCGTCTCCTTGATGAAATGGGAAGAAAAGCGGCCACGAACACAGAGTACGAAAGCCTTCTCAGAAAACTGAAGGCCGGAGGGACACGATGAGGATAGGCATCGTCGGAGGGGCCCTTCAGGGCACGGAAGCGGTATTCCTTTCAAAGAAGGCCGGGTTCGAGACATTTGTCATAGACCGGAAGGAGCAGGCGCCGGCGTTGTCGCTTTCCGACGCGTATGAGGTGCTGGATGTGGTCAAAGACCAGGGGGCGGCAGAAAGGGCCCTTCTGGACTGCGATGCGGTGATACCCGCATGCGAGGAGATAGAGGCCCTGACGGCTCTGGAAAGAGTGATGGAAAACTCCGACATACCGTTCCTTTTCGATATGGACGCATACTCAATATCATCCTCCAAAGAGCAATCCAACAAAATAATGGCGGAGCTCGGCGTTCCGATGCCGGAGCCTTGGCCGGAATGCGGGTTCCCCGCGATAGTAAAACCTTCTTCTCAGAGCGGCAGCATAGGCGTATCCGCCGTAAGCGGCGACGGGGAAATGGCCGCCGCGCTGAAGACCGTCAGAGACCTCGGCGACACGCCGATAATACAGGAATTCGTATCCGGTAAGAGCGTTTCTATAGAGGTCATCGGAGGAGGAGGTCCCGCAAGGCCATATCCTACAACCGAGGTGGTCCTCGACAGTAACTACGACTGCAAAATGGTCCTCTGCGAGCCCGATATCCTGCCGAAAGATGATGACCTTTTATTTGCGGACATAGGAAGGAGGGTCGCGGACGGCATAGGCCTCAGCGGACTCATGGATGTGGAGGCGATCTATACGAAAAAGGGGCTCAGAGTGCTGGAAATAGATGCGCGCATCCCGAGCCAGACCCCCGCCGCGGTGTGGGCGGCCACAGACATCAACCTGCTGGAAGAATTCGTGTTCTCGGCAACAGGAAAGAGCACGGGAAGAGCGAGCAGGAACGAGTGCTCCGCGTATGAGCACTACTTGGTGGAAAACAATAACCTTTTCACATGCGGCGAAAAGGCCTTCGGTAAGATCAAAGGGCCCAGGTTCGAACAGAGGTTCTTCGGATCGGACGAAGCGATAACCGATTACTCTCCCGGAAAGGATGTATGGAGAGCAACAGTCATCAACAAAGGAAAGAACGCGGCCGAGGTCCTGGAAAAGAGAAAGAGATTCATCAGCAATGCGATGGAAGAGTGTGAGTTGGAAGAGTATATCGACAGATCACCGGGGATGATGTGATGACAAGATTAACAGATGACATGGTAAAGGACATAATAAGGTCGCTCGACAGCGCTAATGAGATGCTGATCTACCTTACGGGGATGGACACAGTGGAACTGGCATGCGATGCGGTGGGCATCACCCCCGATATGATCGATCTTGAGGGCATCAAGGTCGGCATAGTGCCGGTGACGTCAGGAAAGGGGATAATAACAAAATTCTCGGAATCTGTCGCTGAGATAGTTCGGAGGCTCGGAATGGAGGCTTTCATCACCGAGGCCGCAGACGTGACAGGGCTTGCGGAGGCCCTTTCGGCAGAGGCAGAGATGATATTCATGGCAGATGATATCAAATTCATAGCGATCAATACGAGGAACGGTAAATTCTCCAACAATTCCTTCGCGACCGCCGCCGGTTATGTTTCGGCCCTTAAGGGGGCGGCGGGAGGGCTTGCGGGGAAAGAGGTTCTGGTGCTCGGCATCGGAAGGGTAGGCAGCATAGCCGCAGAAATGATGATAGGAATGGGCGCGACGGTCACAGTCTACGACATCGACGAAGAAAGGATGAAAGAGCTTTCAGAACGTGTTCCTGTCAAAATGGCCGCTGATGTTAACAACGCGCTCATTGCGCATGACCTTGTGCTGAATTCGTCACCCGGCGCGATCGACGGGAGATTTGTGAAAGAAGGGGCGATAATATCCTCGCCCGGAATACCTTTCCCGTTTGACGGACTGGGGATTAAAAAAGCGGGGACGATAATAAACGACCCGCTGGACATCGGGGTAGCCGTTATGGCGGTTCAGTGCGCGTCATTCTCAAGACTGAAGGACAAAGTTCACTGAATACGGACCCCGTCGCTCATAAACCGATAAATACTCTGAAACTGTAACAAGAAGTATGAAAGTGCTTATTATCAACGGATCCCCCAGAACCAGAGGCAACACATCCGAGCTCGTGAAACGGTTCCTCAGCAGCATCGGGAATGATGCGGAGGCGGAAGAGGTCCGCATTTTTGAAAAGGACATCATAGGTTGCAGGAACTGCGGCTCTTGTCAGGAAGCGGTTCTGAAAAACCATTGCGTGATCAGCGATGATATGTCCGACCTGTATCAGAAATTCCTGTCCTCGGATTTAACGGTGCTTGCATCGCCCATTTACATGTGGCAGTTCACGCCGTGCACGATCGCATTCCTCAACAGGCTCCACTGTCTCTGCCATTCGGAGGATTTCTCCTATAATGACATGGCCGGGAAGAAGATGGCCGCTCTGATAACCTTGGGCGGGGAAGAGGAGGTCGCAGACTATGCCGTCAACGGCCTCAGGGATTTCTGTGAATTCTTTTCCATCAAGTATGAAGGGGATCTCAGGATACCGTCTGCAGTAAAGGAGAAGATATTGTCGGGAGAATATGACGGGAAAGTGAAGGAGTTCGCCGCAAGGATACGGGGATGATCTTCAGTCGTATTCGCGGTTGTCGGTCACATGCTGGGCCTTGCCCTCGAACCTTTTCAATGTTCTGGGCAGCACAAGCTTCGCTTTTATATTGATGCCGAGCACTTTTTTCAGTCTGCTCTCGAGAAGCTTTGCCATTTTTCCGAGTTCCACCATATCCTCGGTCAGAGCGGATTCGTTAAGTTCGACCTCCACCATGATATCGTCCATATAGTTCTTGTTCTCCAAGGTTATGTGGTAGAACGGGCTCAGGTACGGCATCTCTCCGATCACGCCCTCTATCTGGGAAGGGAACACGTTCACGCCGCGGACCACAAGCATATCGTCCGTCCTTCCCGATAATCTCATCAGACGGGGGTGCGTCCTTCCGCATTCGCATTTCTCCCATTCAAGCGACGATATGTCCCCTATCTTGTATCTTATCAGAGGGAATGCCTCTTTCTGCAGCATGGTGACGACGAGCTCTCCTCTCTCCCCGTCTGCACAGGGGTCGCCGTTCTTGTCCAGTATCTCCATGTAGCACATATCCGCCCAGACATGCGCGCCGGATTGTCTGTCGCATTCGAGGAACGAAGGCCCGTAGAGCTCGCTTGCGCCGTAGCAATTGTGTACGCGTATCCCGGTCCTGTTCTGTATCTTGACCCTCATGCTTTCGGACCACGGTTCCCCTCCGGCAATCGCAAGCCTGACCTTCGTATCCCTGTGTATATCAACACCCACCCTGTCGCATGTGTCCGCGATGTGGAACAGGTAGGAAGGCGTTCCCGCGAAAGCCGTGACGGGAAGGTCCCGCATCAGCTGGATCTGCCTTTCCGTGTTCCCCGTGCTCGTGGGCAGCAGTGTGGCGCCGACCTTCACCGCCGCCTGATGTATGCCCAGTCCTCCTGTGAACAGGCCGTAGCCGTGGCTGTTCTGTATCAGGTCCTTGCTGCTCATCCCAAAGGATACCATACCTCTTGCAAGGCATTCCGCCCAGTCGTCGATGTCCTTTTTGGTGTATCCCACGACCGTAGGCTTTCCGGTGGTGCCGGATGAGACATGGATCCTCTCGAGATCCTCATACGGCTTTACAAAAAGGCTGTCCGGATAATTTTCCCTGAAGTCATCCTTGACCATGAACGGCATCTTCCGGAATATTTTCAGGTCCGTCACGTCGGCAGGGGATATGCCGGCGGCCTTCATGCGGTCATGGATGAACTTCGATGTGTCGTACATCGTGCGCACCTGCTTTTTCAGAAGACTTAGCTGCAGCCTCTCAAGCTCCGCACGAGGCATCGTTTCTATCTCTTTGTTCCAGAAGGCCATCATATCACTTTATCGTGCTATCTTTTGTCACGCTTTAATAGAGATGTCACTTATAAATTTACCTGATAAAGGCGTCACCGGTAAGGCGCACCTTCATACGGCCTTTCCTCTCACCGTGTTCTGACAGCAAATAGATTAAAGCGGATACCCATGCGGATAGCATGGCGGAAACGATAACGGTGACCCAACTCAATACAAGAGTGAGGGCCATCCTGTCGGAGTCTTCCGCCGTCAATGACGTTTGGGTCACGGGGGAGCTGTCCAACCTAAAGAAGTATCCTTCCGGGCATTATTATTTCACACTGAAGGACAGCACCAGCGAGATCCGGGGCGTGATGTTCAAACAGTCCAGGGCAAGGATCGACTTCGAACCCCAGGACAACATGAAAGTGACCGCATTCGGAAGAGTGGACCTGTATGTGAAAAACGGGGCATACCAATTCATAGTAGAGATGATGAGACGGTCCGGCGTGGGAGACCTTTACCTCGCCTACGAAGCGTTGAAGAAGAAGCTCGAAGAGGAAGGATTGTTTGACCCATCGAGGAAGAGGCCCCTCCCCCTGTATCCGAAAGTTATCGGCGTGGTCACATCCCCCGCCGGCGCAGTGATACATGACATAGTCACAACTTCCGGGCGGCTCTTCCCCGCCGATATTCTCCTGTATCCGGCGCAGGTGCAGGGGGAAGGCGCGGCAGAGTCGATAGCGAAGGGGATAGAGGCCCTGAACAGAGAGGGGGTGGACGTGATCATTGTGGGAAGAGGAGGAGGGTCGATAGAGGACCTGTGGGCTTTCAATGAGGAGATCGTCGCAAGGGCCATCGCCGCATCCGAAGCGCCGATAATATCCGCCGTAGGCCACGAGACAGATTTTACCATCGCCGATCTCGTGGCCGATGTCAGGGCCCCCACCCCCACGGGGGCCGCGGAACTTGCGTTAAGGGACCGCAAAGAAGTGAACAAACACCTGGACACAGATATGATAAGGATCAACAGATCCCTGTCGGGGATACTGGAAAGGATGCATTACAGGTTCAAGATACTGGATTCTAAGCTCGCCCCGAAGCGCGCGGAGCAAAGGATATCTATGTACTCAATGAGGCTGGACGAACTTGATGCGCGGATGAATTCCGCGCTTAAGGATAAGGCGGGCGTCATGCGCAGAAGGTTCATCAAGCTGGATTCGAGCATGGACCTGCACGTCCGGAGGATGGTCGAGAACGACAGGAAGGACCTTCAAAGATATTCGGAAAGGCTGGAAAGCATAAACCCGATGAAGGTATTGGACAGAGGCTATGCACTGGTCACGGACGAGGGGGGCAGGGCGCTTACCTCTTCCAAACAGATGCGGGCCGGAGCAAACATAAACGTGACGATGAAAGACGGAAAGGCGGAGGCCGAGGTCAAGAAAGTGGAGATGAGATGATGGATGCGGAGGAAATGACATTCGAAGAGAGCCTTAAGACCCTCGAACAGCTCGTGAACGAGCTGGAGAACGGGAACCTGGATCTCGATAAGGCGTTGGAGATATACGAAAGAGCGGTAGTGTTAAGAGAACGCTGCAAGAGGTTTTTGGACGAATGCGACCGGAAGGTCCAGAAGATGATAGAGACGGCCGAAGGCGCCAAGAAAGAGGACTTTGTCATTGAGTGATCCACAGGATGTAATTGTGTCTCTGGGACCATTTCATCGTATCTTTGTACAGGTCCGTCTCTTTGAAATAGCCGAAACCGAACGCCAGCCTCAGCGAACCGCTCACCTGGCCGTATTTTATATCTTTGCTGTTATAGGAACCGAACGTCTCCGACAGCGCCAGCGCCAGCACGGAGACCACGTCATGCCCCCTCACGGCGATCCACGGGTCGTCAAGCACCTCTTCCTCTTCTGCGATCATATCGGCGATCTCTTTCTTTCCGATGCAGATGTTCACCGATTGGGAGAACACGTCCTCGATCATTTTCCTTATGTCGATGGAAAGCGTCTTCTTGTTGATGAACGATGAGTAATCCATATTCTTGAAAGAAAGCCCCAGCCTTTCCCTCGCGGATATGAACATGAACAGCCCTATCGGGTAGGACGACCTTGCCAGAACATCCTCCGCTTTCCCGTAGTTCTCTTCAAAGCTATTAAGGAGCTCGGGATCGGCATACTCAGTGAGCACATCATCCAGCGCTCCTGTGCTCAGGATCATTGTTTCCATATCCCTTTTGTCGGTGACAAATATAGGCGGATTGTATGTTTTTCTGCACAGTCTGTCAAGATCCGCATCAAGTATCCCTATGACCCGTTTATCGCCTCTCGCCCCCCAGACCTCCCCGACAGATTTCCTTACGTTATCTTTGGAGTAGGCGGTGATGATCTTCACTTCGTCTTTGTCTATGAATTTGCCGAACAGCCTGCTGTCGGTTATGCCCTCTACCACCATTATGGGCCCTTTATGAGAGGATCTCAGCATGGAGATGCTGTTTGCTATGTCCGCGCATGTAAGGTCATCTATCATTTTCCACCTTAAGCTCAACAGACAGATCCCAGTTGTCATGTATCACCTGAGGTGAGTGGGTCGCGACTATGATATGCATATCGCGCAGTCTGGCAATGTCTGAGAATGTCTTTCCCAGGCTCTGCTGCCACGCCACGTGCAGGGATATCTCTGGTTCGTCCATTATTACGAGCGACCCGTGCTCGGCTGCAAACAGAAGGAGATAGAACATTATCAGTATCTGCTTCTCTCCGGAGGAGAGTTTGTCAAGAGGGAGGGCCGCGCCGTTATCCATTCTGATGCTGAGGATGTTGCTGTCGTTGATGTAGACATTCTTCTTTATCAGGAGATCGTTCACAATATCAACGTAAACGATCGCCGATTCCGAAAGTTCATAGTATCTGCCGACGTATTCTTCCACAGAGAACAGAAGGTCCAGATAATCTTCGCGGTATCCCATGATCTCGAACCTCGTCGGAGGGAACCTGTATCCCGCAGGCATATCAGGCTCGATGCCCGCGCGTTTTATGAAATCAAGTTTCGCCTTCAGATCCTTGCTCCGGAATTCCAGTTCCGCGTCAGAATATTCTTTCCTGCCCTGCTTTGGCACGCTCACAAGTTTATCGTTCGCTTTGGCATTCTTAAGTTTGTCGGCCAGGCTTCTTACGTGCGCTTCGAGCGCGGGTATGAGGCAGTCATCCGAAGGCACAACGGACCTGTCAGGAGGTATGTAAAGAACGTTCATCACATTTCTCAGATCCTCGGCGGGGATCTCTTCTTCGATATCGTTCTTCTGCATCTGTATCAGAGGGGATTCGCCCGTGTTCTCCACGATGAGCGCGGAGCCGTCGTCGAATTTCAGGTCCATTCTCTTGAAGTTAACGCTTTTTACGTCGTCGATATTCCCCTTCAGTATGTCGGAGATGAGTTTCATGACCGTTGATTTTCCGTAACCGTTCAGTGAGTGCACGAACGTTATATGGCCGCCGCTGAGGTTTATGTTATAATCAAACTCTCCGAACAAGCCGTATATAGAGAATCCTTTGAGCATCATCGGTTAACGGTTATCGGTTTGAATGTATATGACATAAGCGGCCGCATCAGATGGCAGGTTATATAAGGGCGTATAGCAATTGACTCTCTGCAGCGGGTTTAACGTCCCCTCCAAGGAGGAGACGGATCCGTAACGTGGATCAGCCGTCCAGCACTAGGATCAGGTGCGGATCGTAATGATCACACCTCCGATCTTAATGCGGACTATAGGGCCGCTCGGGCTGTTGGTTACGTTATCACCTCCTGCCAGATGGTCCCGGTTCGCCGTCTATGCGGAAGACACCGAACCGGGCTTCCCATCCAACGGCAAAGAAGCAAACTCCTGCACGATTATATACGTCTTTACAAGGGGTCTCCGATTTTTCCGAAAGTGAGTATAAGCGGAAAGACGGCGCTTTCTTCCCCTCGCCCCCGCTTAGATCATCCCACGGTCGCCTGGAATGGAAATGGCTGCCAAGCCTCAATCTTTATCTTTATTAAGAAGATATAAGCGCAGATGGACAAAGATAAGGTATTGAAGGAGATACAATCCAACATAAGGGCAGGGAACGCACGTCTGGTGTCTGAGCAGGTCATGGAGCTGGCGAACTGTTTCTCGGATGACCCCTTCACACTGCTGACATGTTCGTCGCTTCTGAAGGTCATAGAGGACGAAAAGGGCGCGAGGAATATCGCGGCGATCATCCCCGACAAGGTGAAGGAAAGGGATGGATTGGAGGCCGCAAAAGGCCTCCTTGGAATAGGATTCCCCGCAGAGGCGGAGAAGATACTTTCCGGCATCGAAGAAAACGCCGAAGTTATCAGAGAAAGGATGCGCGCACTTTATGAAATGCAGAGATATTCGGAATCCTCGGCGCTCTATGGGAAACTGACAGACCCGACATTAGACGATTCGGTCGTGATGATCGGAGCGGTATCCGCAAACAAAGAGCACGACCTCGCCGTGGGATTGGCAAAAGACCTTCTAGCGGAAGCGCCCTACGATCTGAACGTACAGAAGTGCTGCTGCGCGGCGCTGATGGCGGCGGGGAGGTCCAAAGAGGCGGAGAGGCTCGTCAAAGATAACCTGAAGAAGGACAAGTCATCCCCGGATGCCAATGCTCTCGCGTCCTATTTCATGTGGATAATGGGACGGACGGCAAGCGCCGCCGCATTCGCGTCCAAGGCCGTCAAGGACGATCCGGACAACACGATGGCGATGGAGATATTCGCTTACTGTCTGATAGAGAAGGGGAAGGTACAGGAAGCAAAGATCGTCGCAGGCGCGATCAATGAGAAAGAGCCGGGCAATCCCGCTGTCGTCAGAATACTCGATATGTGCAGGACTTCGGACTGATCAGTTCTTTTTGCCCTTCATATTATGCAGGCCGGCCCTCATGTCGGACAGCAGGTCCCTCCAGAGCGTTCTTGTGAACAGCAGCAGGGCCATAACGACCTCCAGGCGTCCGACCCACATCATGAATGAGAGGAATATCTTCGACGCGCCGTTCAGTTCCTGCAGCGCGATGTCGCCAGTGTTTATGCCTGTGTTGCTTATCGCCGAGATGGACAGCCCTATCGATTCGGATATGCTTATCCCGGGTTCGGATACCAGCAGGAATATCATCGAGGTTATGACCGCCAGGATGAACATCATTATGACGACCATAGCCGACACCACCGTATCCCCGCCCACGGAATGGCCGTCCATCCTGACATCCCTGACAGAACGGGGGTGGAACATCTTGTACACACCGTTCGCGATGTACGACCTGAGTATCAGCAGCCTGTAGATCTTGATCCCGCCGGATGTCGAGCCGGACATCGATCCGAAAAGCATTACCATCCACATCACAACATAAGCGGCAAGAGGCCAGACCGAGGGGTCGGCGACAGCGTACCCGGTCGTTGTTCCCATCGACACCACAGTGAAAAGAGTTTCCCAGGCGGCGGCTCCGACGTTCACCGCGAATAAGTCTTCCGCCGCTATCAGGACCATCGCTAATATTATCACCGTCGCGGTGAGGAACCACACAACGGTCCAAATGAACTCCTGGCTCTTTCTGTATGCGGAGAATTCCCTCTTGTTCAGGGCGCGGTAGTGCAGGTAGAAATTCGTTCCGCCCAGGAACATGAAAGCCAGCACGATCACCTGTGCTGCGAAGGAATAATCGGCCATGCTTTGCCCCGCAGACATGAAGCCTCCTGTAGATATGGTGGAGAATGTCATCGTGACCGCTTCAAAGTGTTCCGCTCCGCTGACCATAAGCAGTACGATCTCTACGATCGAAAGGAGGACATATATCGAAACAAAATTCCTGGCCGCGCTCTTTATCCTCATGGAGAAGTTGTACGTATCAGAGCCGGCGAACTCGCTGTTCACGAAAGCCTTGCCCCCTATGCCCATCATCGGTATCAGGAACAGGAATATCAGGACCACCGCCAGGCCCCCCGCCCATTGCGTGAACGATCTCCAGAAGAGTATACTGTGCGGGAGGTCGGCATCCGCCATGACGGAGGCGCCTGTGGTCGTGAACCCGCTGACGCCTTCGAAAAGAGAATCGATGAAAGAGAAGCCGTAGAGATAGAACGGTACGGAGCTCACAAGGAAGGCTATCGCCCACGCGACGGACATCATCATCATGCCGCTGGCCGGCCTCAGCGCGTCCCCGCTTTTGAAGAATGTGTATTGAAACACGCCGAACACCAGAAGTATCGGGATCGGGTAAACGAATATTGCCGCATCCTCTCCGTACAGCAAAGCTATGATCAGAGGTATGAGCAGGGTGACGCCAAGCGCGACCTCGACGCCGCCGAGCATCTTGACGGAGCTGCTTTCCCATCTGGCCATGTTATTTATGCGGACGCGCAGCGTCTGGAACATGTCTCATAACTCCAGCGGCGTGTTGTGCCCGAACAGTCTGGACAGGTCAGCCGGGTTGGCCATGTGAGTGAAGAGAAGCACTTTGTCCCCTTCTCTGAACACTGTGTTCATCCGGGGGTAGATCATAACATCCCCTCTCCTGATGGCCGCGATCCTTGTTCCGTCCGGCATGTTGATGTCTCCGAGGCGGCTCTCGATAAGAGCGGACCGTTCGCCGATCGTCACGCTGAAGAAGAACTCGCTGTCCCTCTCGACAGCCAGGATCGCATTCTCGTCGAATATCAGGTTCTTAGTGATCTCGTTGTATATCACGCGGTGATACCCGATTATAGATTCGATCCCCGCGTACAGGAATATCTTTTCATATTCCCGGTCGGAATACTTCGATATTATCTTCCTGATGCCCAATCTCAGGCCCGCTATGCACGCGAGCAGGTTGCGCTCATCTATCGAGGACGCCGCTATCACGACATCCGCTCTTTGAACATTCTCGGACCTCAGGACGGACGGATCTATGAAGTCCCCGCTCACGACCGCTATGTCCTCCAGCTCTCTTGCGGCATTTCTGCTAAGCGTCTCATCGTTCTCGATTATCTTGACGATCCTTCTTTTATTCCCCTGGGCGAGTCTCCTTGCCGCCTCCATCCCGACGGTGCTTGCGCCCAGGATCACGAATTCCTTCGCCTCTTTTTCGATCCCGATCAATTTATTGAACGCGACGATGGATTCAGGGGAACCGAGCACCCTTATCCTGTCCCCCGCATGTATCTCGGCGGTCTCGTTGTTGAGTATGACGCTGTCTCCGCGGTATACGGCCATTACGTTGCAGTCCGCCGGCATTTCGATTTCCAGAACGACCTTTCCGACAAGGTTGTGGCCGTCCCCTATCCTGAAGGTCGCAAGGTCAATATCCATGCTGGATATATGATCATAAGCGATGGCGTTCTCAAGGACCGCCAGCTTCTCTATTTTTTCAGCTGTTATGAGTTCTGGCGAGATCAGAAGGTCGACCCCTTCCTTAGATGTCTTGATCATAAAATCCGGGTCCCTGAGACACGCCACCGCCTTTATGGTGGGTTTTATGCGTTTGGCCATCAGACAGATGAAGAGGTTGTGGGCGTCGTCCGGTATCGCCGATAGGATTATGTCGGCGTCGATCCTTTTTATCGCGGCCTCTATTACCTTTGGGTTGCTTCCGTCCTCGTGAAGCACGGATGCGCTCAGCAGCGCTTTTGCATTCTCAGCCTTTGAAGCGTCCTTTTCCACTATCAAAACGTCATGGACTTTGGAAAGCGCCTCCGCAGAAGTGAAACCGACGTTACCGGCCCCGATGATCACTACCTTCATAGCAATGCCTGGTCTAACCCTACGTATCAGGGAGATTAAAGATTTACCGCTTTAATGCAACAGAAAGGAAAATTCAGAAGAAAAAGTAAAGCCGCCGTAAGGCGGCAGGTTTGTTCAGGATTCTTTGTTGAAGCACAAGAACCAATCGAGGCAGTACTGGTCGCCTCCCTTCATTTCGGCCCTCTCTTTCGCCAGACCCAAGGATTTGGGCGGAGGTACGATGGTGTCATCTCCGGGTTTCCAGTCCGCCGGGGTGGCGCACTTGTCCTTATCCGCTTTCTGAAGGGCGGTCACGACTCTTTTGATCTCGTCGAAGTTCCTTCCCGTGCTCAGCGGGTAGTAGAGGATCAGCCTGATAACTCCGTTCGGGTCTATTATGAAGACCGCTCTGACAGCCTGCGTGTTGGACTGCCCGGGCATGATCATCCCGAACTTGTTCGCCACTTTCATGGAAATGTCTTCGATCAGATGGAACTGCACATCGACTTTTTTCATTCCTTTCCATTCCAGTTCTTTGATCCTTCTCAGCCACGCGATGTGTGCTGTTATGGAGTCCACGGAAAGCCCTACGAGTTCGGTGTTGATGTCTGAAAGCTCTTTTGCTCTGTAAGCAAAAGTCATGAATTCGGTGGTACAGACGGGAGTGAAGTCCGCAGGATGGGAGAAGAAAACGACCCATTTACCTTTGAAGTCCTGGGGGAATTTAATGTTGCCCTGGGTAGTGACCGCTTCGAACTCCGGACATTTGTCCCCTATAAGGGGCATACGCAATATTGTTTCATTTTCACAAGTCATTTGATGAAACCTCCTTTTCACCGCTGAACAATCGTCTGGAGGGATTATATAATTAACTGACTGACATCTCCCTTCCGATTTCAGCGGCCCCGTGCAGAAGCAGACCGCCAGTCATCGAGGCGGCCGGGGGCGCCGTCAGACCAGTTCGATCATCTTCATGACCGCGTTCCTTGCGCCTTCGATGATATCCTTGCTGAGGATGACCTCTCCAGTGCCTTTTTCCAGCGAATTCAGAACAGACTCAGGCGTTATCATCTTCATAGTGGTGCATACCGCATGTTCGTAGAAGTGGAACGTCTTTTCCGGGTTCTCCTTCTCAAGGCGGTATCTCATCCCTATCTCCGTCAGGACGATGAATTCCTTCTTTTCCGAGGACTTTGATACTTTGATCATCGATTCAGTGGATCCCACATGGTCCGCGAGTGCCAGCACTTCCCCCCTGCATTCCGGGTGGGCCATGACGAAAGCGTTCGGATGTTCGTTTTTGAGTTCCAACAACCGGGAAGAGGTGATGCCGTGGTGTATCGGGCAGAACCCGTTCCAGGTCGCGACCGGGATACCCGTCTCGGCAGCCGCGTAGGCCCCGAGGTTCGCATCCGGCACCAGAAGCACATCCTTCCCTCTGAGGGACTCTGTCACCTTGACGACGTTGGACGAAGTGCAGCAGATATCCATCTCTTTTTTTGACTCTGCGGTGCTGTTCACATACCCTATGATGACGCAGCCGGGGTGCGCTTTTCTGTATTTTTTCAACTGTTCTCCGGTACACATGGCCGCCATGGCGCAGTGAGCGTCCGGCTCTGGCACGAGGACGGTCTTTTCGGGACTGAGTATCTTCGCGGTCTCCCCCATGAAGGTCACGCCGCAGAATACGATGATGTCGGCGGACGTTCTAGATGCCTCAATGGAGAGTCCAAGGGAATCTCCCACAAAATCGGCTAGGTCCTGTACTTCCTTTGAAGTGTAATTGTGGGCGAGAATGACCGCGTTCTTCTCTTTTTTCAATTGCCGTATCCTCTCTTCCGCAGAGACCATGCTCAGAGGTAATCCGCACATCCTTTAAATCTTGTGTACATTACGAAGACGAAATGACGGAAAACCGAGAAGAACTTGCGGCAAAGAAGTTCAAGTGTTCCACCAAAGAGCGGGCCTTGTTCGAAGCGGGCATCAAGATGGGAACGATCTACCACCAGTTCGCCGGCGTGCCTTTGGACCAGGACAGCGTCGAGGCGCTGGAAGACGCCATAGAGAAAGGAGTACTGGTCCAACCGTACGTCGAGAGCATAAAGGTCAGGATAGACAGGAGCATCTTTGGTCCGAAGAAGGATGAGTACTCCTATCATTCGCTGTCCGGGGAGATGCTTGATGTTGTTTTGGTGATAAAGATCGATGACGTTAGGGTAAAAGCGGAGATGAGATATGACCCTATGCTGAAGTACCCCCTCATGTACATCTCCGACTCCGGCTGAAGCCGACGGCCGGGTATGCGTCTTAGTTCATTTCCTGAAATACATTTGGTTTCTGCTTGTCGGCTTGTCCGGTTCGGTCATGGATACAAGCCCCGCCTCGATCGCCGGTTTCAGATAGTTGTCGTACAATGCTTTGCGCGATTTCAGATCCAGGCGTTCCATCAGCTCCGCCGCGCTCGCAGAATCATTTCCCAGCGCTTTCAGGAGATTGCGCACCCTTGTACTGATGCGGCTGATATGTCTCTCCGCATCGGAGGCGACGGCGTTCACGGCGTCCAGTATAGCTTTCAGCATGTATACTATGAAATCATTTGAACTGCCCGCTCTTGTAGAACTCGCTATCGCGTCGTAATAATCAGACTGTCGCTCGCGGATGATGCTCTCGACCGGTATCCATGCGAACACCGGCATCCAGTTCACTAAAATGGCCGTCTGCCACAGCCTCCCCATCCTTCCGTTGCCGTCGCGGAAGGGATGGATGAATTCGAATTCATAGTGAAAGACGCTTGACTTTATTAGCTCATCCGCATCCGATGTATTAAGCCACTCGAAGAGGTCGTTCATAAGACCGGGCACCATGCTGTGTCCGGGAGCTGCATGAACGACACTCCCGTCGCCCGCGAACACACCCACATCGACAGAGCGAAACCTGCCGCTTTCTTCGACAAGACCGTTCATCATTACCTTATGCGTTCGTAACAGGTCTTTGATATCGAAAGGATCGATATTCTCCAGTTCTTTGTAGGCTGCAAATGCGTTCTTGACCTCAAGTATCTCCTTCGGAGGCCCGATCACCCGTCTTCCATCGATGATATCTGATACCTGTTCTATCGTCAGTGAGTTGTTCTCTATCGCAAGCGATGAATGGATCGACCGTATGCGGCCGGTCTTGCGCAGTCTGGGGAGTTTCTCCAGATCCTCTGCGCCGCGGATGCCGCCTAACGCTGCCGCTATATCTTTGACCAGACGCATCATCTCATTAGTAAGGGTGAACGGAGGATCCTTTCCCATTGCGGCGCTCCCTGTTGTCTATCAATTATGGAAATCGTTTTTATTTAAATATCTTATGTATTATCTTATGTATGATCTTGTATACTTTTCATACATATGATATTTTTCCATCGTACTCCTGCTGTTTGGGTCAGAACAGATTCTGCCACAGACCATAGGTATTATCTTATGTATTATCTTAGGTATTTTTCATATACAAGGAGGGTCCGGATCGTTTCGGCAACGGCCGGAGGCCTCGCGGAAGGAAGAAATAATATGGAACGGGGCGGATACTTAACATGATCATAGGAGAGACATATGAGCGAAAGGATCAGATGCGTCTGGGCGGGAAGCGCCCCGGAATATGAGGATTATCATGACAGCGAATGGGGGCGTCCGGTGCATGATGATGTCAAACTGTTCGAGATGCTGACCCCGGAATGTATGCAGGCAGGGCTTTCGTGGAGGACCGTGCTCAGAAAAAGAGAAGCGTTCAGGGAAGCTTTCGACGGATTCGACCCGAAGAAAGTGGCCCTTTATGACGATAAAAAATTCAGGAACTCATGGCGAATAAGGGAATAATAAGAAACCGCCAGAAGATAGATTCAACCGTGAACAATGCCAAGGCCATTCTGGAAGTCAAAGAAAAATACGGAAGCTTCGATAAATTGATCTGGGAATATGTCGGCAACGAACCCGTCACAGGTCACTGGAAAAGTATCTGGGACATGCCTCCGACCACTCCGCTCTCCGACAATATAAGCAAAGATCTTAAAAAAATGGGTTTCAGATTCGTCGGCTCGACCGTCATCTATTCATTCATGCAGGCCGTAGGCATGGTCAACGACCACGTCGCGGAATGTTTTGTTTATGAGGAGTTGACGGGGAGCAGCCAATGAGGAAAACCCATCGGTAATCGGGCGAACCTATATGCCAGGCCGTCTAAAGCGCACATAGCGAAGTCTCAGAGCATGGCGCCGTATGGCTGCCGTGCCGAAGGATTGTCCCTCTCGAGGAAAGGAACAGTCTTCGAACATAATAGGGTCTGAGTTCATATGTTCGAGCAATATCAGAGCTTTGAACCCAGCGGTAAGGTCCTGTATTATTTATAGTCCTTAACCCATACAGGATATTCTGGCATGGGGTTTTGGAATGATCAGTGACATCAAAATAGGCATCACGGGCCTTCCCGGTTCTGGGAAGACATACGCCCTTATCAGGGTGATAGAGATGCTGAAGGATTATGACCTGATCATAGGCGGTATGATCGACGAACCCCTCACCGACGGAAAGCGGAAGATCGGGTTCTCGGTAAGGAACATCCTGACAGGGGAAACACAGGTCTTTGCCAGCGCCGATATAGAAAGCAAGATAATGATAGGCAAGATCGGAGTGGATCTGGCTAAGTTCGAGCAGGTGGGGATAGCCGCCATCAAGACCGCCTGCGAAAAATGCGATATCATTGTGATAGACGAAGTGGGCAAAGTAGAGGTAGAGAGCCAGGCGTTCATAGACGCGGTGAAGGAAGCTCTGGATGTCGACAAGCCGATGATACTGACCCTTCACAAAAAATCAAGGAATCCGCTTCTGCAGGACATAAGGAGAAGGGATGACGTGAGGGTCCTCGAAGTGACCCCAACCAACAGGAACATCCTTCCGTACAAGATCCTGCGCCTTATGAACGGTGAAAATGTCTGATGCCGCCGGGTGTTGAGATAAAAGAGGGCGGGACAAGACTGCTTGTTCCGGAGATCCATTCGCTCCGCGGGCCCGGAACAAGGACCGCCGACGTTTTCTTCAACGAACAAATGGCGTTCGGAAGGGACATAACCATAATGCTTCTGAGGGCTTTGCAGAGGAACGCCATTTCGGTCGCCGACGCGATGAGTGCAACTGGCTCCCGCGGGGTCAGGATCGCGAACGAGGTCGAGAACACTTTTGTGACAGCCAACGACGCAGACCCGAAGGCCATCCCTTACATAGAACATAATATCGCGCTGAACTCGCTTTCCAACTGCACTGCATCGAACAGGGACCTGCATGTGCTTTTCTCGGAATCCTCTTTTGATTATGTGGACATCGATCCGTTCGGATCCCCGGTGCATTTCATTCAGCCAGCCATAAAAGGATGCAGAAAAAAAGGAATAATCGCCATAACGGCTACGGACACGGCGCCGCTGGCGGGAGCACAGGTAGGTAAATGCAGAAGAAGATATCAATCAGAGCCCATAAGAGGATATATGTGCCATGAAGGCGGGCTTCGCATCCTCATGTGCTCCCTGGCAAAGGAATTGGCCAAATTCGACAGAGGTATGAAGCCCCTTCTTTCTTTCTATGCGGATCATTACTTCAGGACATATGTTCAGGTCGAAGAGGGCGCGGCTGCCACCGACCGTTCCCTCGGACAGATAGGATTCATGCATTACGATCCCGATACGCTTGAGAGGTCTGTCTCCGAAAACAGGGACTCAAAGCACAACAAGGGACCCTTTTGGCTCGGCCCGCTGCACGATAAGCCGCTTCTCTCAAGAATGGAGGTCCGTGATCTGGAGAAAGAAAGACGATGCGTGAAGATGCTGAACCTTTGGAGGAACGAGCTTGACGATGAACCCTTCCTTTATGACGTGAGCGAGCTGTCTTCCTTCACGAAGATGTCCCCGCCGAGAATGGAAGTCCTCATGGAAGCTTTGAACCGGGCCGGAAAAGCGGCCCCTTCGCACATGAGTCCCACTTCTTTCAAAACGGAACTGAGCACAAAAGAAGTGATATCCATTTACAAAACGACCAGCCCCGACGGCCCTGATAACAGTTTGTGAGAAAAGTATCTTGGGAATCGAGACAGGTGAAGAATGAAGCACGTTCCCCGCCGCTGCTTTAATTCAGAATTCATTCCGACAGGATCGTATCGCATAATTCGCTCGGCGAATCGACTACCGCCGTTGCCTGCGCTTCTTTGAGCTCGCGGCGCGAACCATAGCCCCACGTGACGCCGATGCTGTCGATCCCCGCTTCTCTTGCACCGATTATGTCATGTTCGCGATCGCCTATCATGACGGATGATCCCTTTCGTTCAGGATCAATGATATCGAGGGCATATTCTATGAGCTCTGATTTACGGACGCGTGTGCCGTCAAGTTCGCTCCCCGCGATGAGGACGAAATATCCTTCGATCTTGAAATGCCTGGCGACCCTTTCGGCGTAAACGGTCGGTTTCGATGTGACGATCGCCATGGTCATGCGGGCGCCCTTCAATATATCCAACGCCTCGACCACGCCTTCATAAATAGTGTTCTCGAAGATGCCTTTTTTGGAATAATATTCGCGGTATTTGTTGACAGCGGCCTCGGTATCCTTCTCCGAAAGGTTGCAGTACTCGCGGAAAGAATCGCGAAGCGGCGGACCTATGAATTTTTTCAACTCGTCGAAGTCCGTCACCCCGATCCCGAAGTGTTCCAGCGCATAGCTGACCGATCGTGTTATGCCGGCCCCGGAGTCCGTCAGGGTTCCGTCCAGATCGAATAAGCAGATGTCTTTCATATCGCGTCATCCCAGTTCATCTTTATCAGCCACTCTGTTCTTCAAAGCTCTTTCAGGCGGAAGCACAAATGCATACGCACTTTTGGGGAAAAGATAGGAAAAGCATATATTTGTTTTTGACAGCACAGAAAGAACGTTCTGAAATGCGCCGTGGGTTTTTAATACGGCCGTAGTCTATATATCGTAGTGAGCTTCAATACAAACCCACAAACGGCACCCGCCGGGAAGCGCGGCGAGGACGGGATATCCTTTGCGATCAAATGTCTGCGGCAGGGCCGGAGCGCTCAGGCGTTCCTGATCCTGTCGGAGCCCGGCGCGGAAAAAGCGCCCGAAGCACGTTTTGCTCTGGGGCTGTGTCATTTTCTGTCCGGGGACGTCTCCGCTGCGATATCTTGTTTCGAGCAGACGCTGAACCTGCTCAAAGGCAGGTCGGCCGCTAAACGTAATATGAACGAGAGCAGCGAAACGTACATCCGGCTTACGGAAGAGCAGATCAAGGAAAAAATATACCTCACCCCCATGGATGCGGATTTCTTCGACCATTTCCCCGAAGCCGCCGAGCAGGCGGTCCTGCTGGCAACCATAGACGCCTATCTTCAAAAGGGGATGGCTGAACAGGCAAAACGGCTTTCGTCAGGGCTGATCGGCCCCGCATTCGAGGAATACAAAAAGAAGCTTCAATGATAGAATAAGAGGGTATGAAAATGGCAAACAACAGTAAGGACCCGATCCAGACGGCGGCGGAGATTCAAGCGCGCATGATGCAGTTGCAGACGGAATACATGCAGAATCCAACTCCGGAGAACCTGGCCAAAATGCAGGAGGAAACACAGAGGCTGATGGCAGAGTTGTACTCCTCCAGCGACATGGAGGCGCTCACGTCGAACGCCGCAGAGGCACTGGCGGAAGCCTTCGAAGAAGAAGGCGGCTACATGGACGATGAGGAACTGGAGGAGTTCATTGCGGAACATACTCCTCCTCCGGAGAAAGCGAAATACCTGCCGATAGGGGCGGTCCTGATAATGACCAACGTCGAGCCCTGCGAAACGCTGGCGATGACCGATGACGACAAGGAATCCTATGCATATAGCCTAAAAGAATGGTGGGGCATCAAGAACCGCAACGGCGCCATGGAAAAGATCGAATGGCTTCTCGGGGATGGACACTCCGCTAGATATCAGCCGGAGTTCGAGTTACTGCAGCAGAACGGGATCGACGCCTACAGGGCCCTGAAACGCAAGACCTCCATGGACGAGGAGTCCTTGGAATGCTACGAAGCTGCCGCAGAGGGAGTGGTGGATATCCTGGAGCTGCCGGAAAGCATGGTCACAGGGTGCAAGACGATCCGCGCATGGGACCTGGACCGCGTCGGTCTCCTCGCCCGCATATGCACGCACGTAGGCTATATCAAAGAGGACGAGGCGTGGGAATACATGAAAAGGGCGGCGGCGCAGATCAAACCGCTGTTCAAGACATGGGATGAGTATGTTGTATCAGTGCTCCTTGGCCGCGCTATCGCTCTTGGTGTCCATCAGGAGCCGTTCATATGCGCACTGGAGTTGCTGACCGAAAAGAGGGCGTTCCTGGATAAGTACCCCATCAGCAATCTTTGAACATCGGAATAAAGACGTCAGGAAAGTGCCGGTATGTACGCAGAGGTCAAGAGAAAATATGAGAGAGAGGGCCGCGAGGCGGCACTTGAGGGATACAGAAAAGCGATCGCAGAGAACAAGGACGAGAACCTGCTGAATGAACTGGCCTTCCTCGCCGCCGACTTTGCCCACACCGAAGCCCTGAAGTTACTGTTCGAGGCCGGAGTGTCGCCGGCGGCAACGGACAAATACGCACACACGCTCCTGCACCATCTGGCCATGTGTAACGAAAGCAGACACATCCCAAAACAGGCTGGAACGGTCGCGGAGGCGACGGCATTCCTGCTGGACAGCAAAGTCAGCGCCCTGCGCAAGGATGAGAACAGAGGCATGCTGTGCTACCACTACGCCGCCGAGAATGGGACGGCCGAATTCGTAGAGGTGATGGCGGAACGCGGGGTCAAACTGAACATGGGGGACAAAGAAGGTCTCACGGGCATACACATCGCCTGCGGAAGCGGCGCTGGCGTCAAGAGCGCTATACTTGACGTCGGATACAAGGAAAGGGACCTGGAGAATGCTCAAAGGGAATATGATAAAAGAGTCAGCCGCATGAAGGAGCAGAACAAGACCGACGAGGAGATCGCCGAGGACATCAACAAATGGATGCCGAACACACCGGAGAAAGCGAAGCTTAAACTCGAGGCCGCGGTCCAGCATCTTGAGGATTATTTCCGCGTGGTCAAGGCCTTCGTCACAGGCGGTGTGGAGATCGATGAAAAAATGCTGGAGCTGGCCGTGGAGAACGGCGCCAAGAAGATCGCCGCATATCTGTCAGGCACTCTGAGCGACGATGACGACGGTTCCGCCATAACGGCAGGCGGAATGACCCTCCATCAGGCGGCCGAGAAAGGGGACGCCGAAGCGATCAAAGCCATCGCACTGACGGGCGCGGACCTCAACGGTCTGAAGGATGAAGAGGAATACAAGCTGGGAGGACGCACCCCCCTCGCGGTCGCCTGTTCATTCCTGAAAGTAAACGCTGTCGACGCACTGCTATCATGCGGTGCGGACCCGTCCTTCAAAGACGGCCGCGGTATGACAGCCGCGGCATATATGGGCAGCAAAGCCACGGTCAACTCGGCCGTATTCGAGGAAAAGCTCATCCCCAGGATCATTAAAAGCATGATATCGACGGGAATGGACATCAACATGCTGGTCGACGATAAAGGAAACACTCTGCTTGTCCGCTGGTGCGCGGCCGACCGCGGAAGCTACCATAACCGGAGCAGCGTGAAGAAGGACATGCTGAATGAGATCATGAGATACGGCGCGGACATAAATATCCCCAACCTCTCCGGCGAGACCGCCCTGATGCACGCCTGTGCCGGCGATTTCGATACAATGGAGAACATACAAATGGTCTTTCTTGAACAGGGCGCGGATGTGGCCGCCGCCGACAGGAACGGCGACACGGCCCTGCACCACGCCGTCCGCAATGATGACAAACACGGCGCCAAGGTGCTCAGCGAGATGCTTCTGGAGTTCGGCGCAGACGCAAAAGCGATAAACAACTCTAAAAAGACAGCGCTCGATATCGCAGTCGAACGGAACAATGAGCCGCTGGTAAAACTTCTTCTGAGCAAGATGTGAGGTATAGGACATGGATGACATATTCTTGAACGCCTGCAAGAACGGGCAGAAAGGTATAGTGGAAGCCTTTGTAAAAAAAGGCGGGATCAATTACAATAAACGCGACCAGGCAGGATGCACCGCACTGTTCTATGCCTGCATGAAAGGCGCGCGCGACATAGTGAAGATACTGATAGACAACGGCGCGGACGTCAGTCTTGCCAACAACGAAAGCATCGCTCCGCTACACGCTGTATCCAAGAGCGGCAACAAGGAGATCATGAAACTTCTTATCGATTCTGGAGCGGACGTCAACTTCACAGACAAATACGGCAAATCACCGCTGATATACACTCTCCAGGAGAACCGCACCGAGGCGGCCAAATACCTGATCTCTCTGGGTGCGGACATATCCGTTAAAGACAACGAAGGGCATACGGCGCTGGACTATGCCACCGCCCACGGCCTGCGGGATATAATCCCTCTGCTCAGCAGCATGGGGGACAGCAAGGATTCTTCGGGCAACACACCCCTCCATCAGGCAACACACAACGGCCAGAGCGAGGTGGTGTCCGCGCTGATAAAGGCGGGAGCGGATCTGAACGCTATCAACAACGACGGCGAATCTCCCCTTGTCGTAGCGGCGATGCGCGGGAATCTGCATGTCGCGCGCCTGCTGCTCGATGCCGGCGCGGATGCGAACCTTCGCCTGCTGAACGGCAACACCCCGCTGCACTATGCGGCGGCGGGCGGCAATAAATTCCTGGGGCAGGCTCTAATCGATAAAGGAGCGGACATTAACTTCCAGAACGAGGCGGGCGAATCTCCGCTCATCGTAGCCGCTATGCGGGGGCAGAATGATTTCTCCGCGCTGCTCATCGATAAAGGAGCGGACATAAACGCGGTCGATAATCAGGAACACAGCGCTTTGCACTATGCTTCCGGAGGAGGATTCACAGAGATCGTCGAGCGGCTGGTGACCGCCGGGGCGGTGAACTGAACCGCAAGGTCAGTTTTCCCGCATCTCCGGCATGGTCGCATGAATGATGCAAATAATTTAAAAAAAGGATACCGGCTAAGTAAATGGCTAGCCGATTCCTATATCACAACACAAGAGTTTCAAGAAAAAACGTCGAAGGCCGGATCAGGGTATGAGTTCATCTACGGGTCCAAACTTGATTCCGCCCCATGATCTGGGAAACCCCCAATAGTGATCGCGGCAGGTATTGAAAATAAGGCCCGATGGGCGGTTTGACAAGGGATAACAATCTTTATAGCGCAAAAGAGGTTGGAGAGCAACAGGTGCGATTTTGCCGAGTCTCGCGATCATTGGAGCCCAGTGGGGCGATGAGGGTAAGGGGAAAATAACTGATTATCTCGATGAGACCGCCGACCTCATCGTGCGTTTCCAAGGGGGGAACAACGCCGGGCATACTATAAAGGTCGGGGACAAGGTGTTCAAACTGCACGGCCTGCCGTCCGGCGTGGTGAGGGAAGGCAACCTTGCGATCATAGGGAACGGAACGGTGGTGAATGTGGAAGATCTTCTTGAAGAGATGGACCAGGTCGTAAAGGCCGGAGGTTCTCTGGAAGGATTAAAGATATCGGACAGAGCCCACCTGATCATGAACTACCACAAAAAACTGGACGGCGCCGAAGAGAAGTACCGGGGCAGCAACGTCGTCGGAACGACCAAGAAAGGCATAGGTCCCGCTTATCAGGATAAGGCCGCGAGGATAGGCATACGCGCCGGAGATCTTTTGGAAGATGACCTGTTGAAAGAAAAGATCGATTTCAATCTGCCTCTGAAGAAAGACCTCATGGCAATGTTTGAGGCGGAACCCTGCGGATGTGACTGCGATATGCTTTGCGGTAAGATGAAAGGATGGAAAGAGAGGATCGGCAGATACATCTGCGATACATCCGTCCTTATCAACGAGGCTCTGGACAACGGGAAGAAGGTCCTTTTCGAAGGCGCGCAGGGAGCAATGCTGGATATAGACCACGGAACTTATCCGTATGTGACGTCGTCATCTACCTGCGGCGGCGGGATATGCGCCGGAGCAGGGGTAGCACCGAACCGTATCGAGAAGGTAGTGGGTTGTTTGAAGGCGTACACAACGCGCGTCGGAGCGGGGCCGTTCGTCTCCGAAATGTTCGGAAAAGAGGCAGACGCTTTGCAGAAAAAAGGCGGAGAGTTCGGAGTGACTACCGGGAGAGGGAGGAGATGCGGATGGCTGGACCTCGTGGTCGCCGAGCATGCGTCGAGGATGTGCGGGTTTACTTCATTTGCGATAACCAAATTGGATGTTCTCAATGACTATGAGGATCTGAAAATATGCGTGGCGTATGAGATCGACGGAAAAGAAACAAAATATTTTCCAGCGTCGATATCGAAGCTTGAAAGGGCTAAGCCCGTATACAGGACAATGAAAGGATGGAAAGACTGGAGCGACACGGCGTCCGTCGTCAGAGGAGGATACGACGCCCTTCCGGATGAGATGAAAGCTTACATAGCATTCATCGAGAAGCACCTGAAGACCCCGGCCGACCTTATAAGCATCGGTCCGGACAGGAATGATACGATAGACAGGAAAACGGACTGGTGGACCTGATTTATTTCCGGCCGATCCTGGCCTTTTCAAAGTATTTCCTGTCCTTCCCCAGAGGTATCGTGGCGTCGTAGCCTACTTTGTAAGTTGTCACTTCTATACTTGGGTCAAGGGATGATCCCGCTGCGCCGGGTATCGTCACGATCCTGTCGCCCTGCATCCTTGTGGCGACCGCCCATTCCACCTCCCTATCATCGAATATGTCGATATCGTCATCCACCACTATGACCTGCTTCATAGACGGGTGGCCTGTGAACGCCGCAAGTATCGCGTTCACGCCGTCGCCTTCTTTGTTCTTTGTGATCGATACCACACCGTTGAGCCAGCAGCATCCTCCTTCGGTCAGTCTGACACCTTTGACCCTCGGAACTGCCTGCCTTACGGTCTTCAATATCATCGGTTCGCGGGGAAGTCCCATCAGCAGGAAATGATCGTTTCCTCCGGGAAGGAGAAGATGGAATATGGGGTCTCTGCAAGACCATATTTTGTCGATCTTGATCACCGGCTGCTCCCTGATGACGTCATAAGTGCCGGTGATATCGACGAACGGGCCTTCTGGGGTTGTTTCGAGAGTGATCCTTCCTTCAAAGACATAATCTGAGGAAGAGGGGACAAGCAGCCCGTTATTGCATCTTCCGACATCAAGTGGTCTGCCGTGGCCTTTTTTGAACATGGAAGATGCGACCTTCAGCTCATCCGCGCCGTAATCTATCGACAAAGCGGCTGCGAGCAGGACCTCTGCCGGTAGCCCTATGCAGATGGAGATACCGAGCTCCTTCCCGTCCTTTTTGGCTTCGTTATATAATGTGAACAGATGTCTGGGAACAAGTCTCACGGCAAGCCTGTTCTTGTCCATGACCATCATCCTGTGGAAAGATATGTTCTTTTTTCCTTTGTATTCCGCTACTATAACTCCGGCCGTGATGTAGCGGCCGCCGTCCTCTGGATAATATTTAGGGATGGGGAGCGAGGTCAGATCTACCTCAACTGATTTGACCATGAATTCAGGGCTTTTTACTTCTCTGACATCACAGGGAGAATCGATAGCAGAAAGAATGTGCTCGACAATCTTATCCGGAGAGATATTCATGGCGTCGGCAACCTTTTTCCTCGTCGAGAAAATGTTCCCTGCCGCCGGCTTTCCGTTCACGTTTTCAAAGAGCACCGTTTTATCCTGATCCTTGAGCAGGATCTCAGTTATCTTTGTTGAATCGGGATCTGTATTCTCTTTCACAGAACAGACATTTTCTCCCAGAAAGTCCCTGAGTGACATGTTCCACCGTAGGCTATTCACACATATATTATTAGCCCGAAAGCAATCCTTTAAGATAGGCCGCTCAGAATGGACCGACACACGTCTCTCAAAGATGGGATCTTGTTTAATACAGTGAGCCGCACCCGAGAGATATCAATGTTGGAGTAGTTATGTGCGATGAAATCTCGCATGCCTGCCGCATTCTTCCAGTCAATATCAGGATATTTATTTTTAGTCTCATAAGAGAGTCGTTTTACGTGTTCACCGATCTGCTCCAGGGAGAAAACGCAACCGTATTGAAGCGAGAGATTGTCACAGAACTCTGCTTCTTCTGAGCCGTAAAGTTCAATAAAATGCTCTATGTCATCACAATATTTGAGAATAATGCGCAGGTTTTCTATGTCACGCTTCAAAAACGATCTTTCTGTCATGCAGTATCTCCTCCATTAAGGATGGCCTTTTCATTGCGTTATCTTCGCATACAATATCGACCTTGGTCCCGAGGGCCTCTTTCAGATCATATAAAAACCCCCCTATGTCAAAAAGGTCGTATGTCTCTGGAACTACGATGCAGAAATCAAAATCACTGTCTTTGCCATTATCTCCTCTGGCTCTGGATCCGAACAGATATACGCGGATGATGCCGTGCTCTATGGCTATAGGCGCAACTATGTTCCGCAGGTCTTCAAAGGAGATTTCTTTGTAGGCATCCATTGTATCCACGGTACCGTATCTCGCAGACAACCTTTAATGATTATGTTAAAAGGATTATGCAAAAAACCACAAAAAATAAAAATCGTTTTTTATAGGAATAAAAGCCCGGATCAAAACTCAGTGAACAGCATAAATATGTGAAGCAGAATGTGCAATCATGTCGGACGACCACACCGAGGCGATCATAAAAAAATATGCACTGCAGAATGCCGTGTTCTTCAAAGGCACCGCAAACCCAAAAGCAGTCGTAGGAAAAATACTCGGCGAGAATCCCCAATACAGGAACAGAGTGGGAGAGATCACCCCTCTGATAGAAACGATAGTGTCCGACGTCAACAAGATGTCTCCCGATGAACAGGTCAAAGCGCTTGAAGGGATCGACCCCTCGCTGCTTTCCAAAGAGAAGAAAGAGAGGGTCTATCTGCTACCAGAGTTGAAAAATGCCGTCGAAGGCAAGGTCGTTATGAGGATCGCCCCCGGGCCGTCAGGGCCTCTGCACATAGGGCACACACGCGTTTCCATACTGAATGATGAGTATGTGAAAAGATACGGCGGCAGGCTGATAGCCAGATATGAGGATACGAACCCCGAGAAGATCGATGCGGACGCATACGACATGATACCCGAAGACCTCGATTGGTTGGGCGTCAAAGTACACGAGAGCATGACCCAATCGGACAGATTCGGCATATACTATGATCATACGAGGAAATTAATGGAGATGGGCGAGGCGTATGTCTGCACATGCGACGGGGACGACTGGAGAAAAATGAAGGAAGAGCAGAAAGAATGCCCCTGCCGCAGCCTTCCCGTCAATATACAGCTGGAAAGATACGACAAGCTCCTTGGCGGAGAGTACGGGGAGGGAGAAGCGGTCGCGGTTGTTAAGACAGACATCGCCCACCCGAACCCTGCGGTAAGGGACTTCGTCGCCCTCAGGGTGGTCGATCACCCGCATCCGAGGACAGGCGACAAATACCGCGCATATCCGATGATGAACCTGTCCGTCGCGATAGATGATCATCTTATGGGCATAACGCATGTGGTCCGCGGGAAGGACCATCTCAACAACACCATGAGACAGGAATATATCTTTGGCTATTTCGGGTGGAAGAAACCCGAATACTATCACTACGGGCTGGTGAACATTCCCGACACGGTCCTCAAAACGTCATTGATCAAAGAGAGCATAAGGTCCGGAGAGTACGGCGGGTGGGATGACGTCAGGACCGGGACCGTGAGGGCGATAAGAAGGAGAGGGATAAGGCCGGAAGCGATAAGGAGATATTGGGTCGAGAGCGGGATCAAATCCGTTGACATACAGTTTTCCTGGGATAATCTGTACGGGATGAACCGCGACATCATAGATGATGTTTCCAACAGGTACTTCTTCACCGCAGATCCGGTAAGATATGACATAGAAGGCGTCGATGCGATCGAGGGAAAGGCGCCCCTCCACCCCGATCATCCGGAGAGGGGATGCCGCGAGTATCATATTGACGGAAGCAGGACAGTTTTCATATCTTCGGAGGATTCAAAGATATTCGCCGATAAAGGGCAGATAAGGCTGAAAGACCTCTGCAACCTCGAGTACGGCACCCCTGCAAAATATGCGGGCAACGACCTAGCTGTGCTGAAGAAAGGCGTGAAGGCCGTTCAGTGGGCAGGAAGGGACAGCATCAGGACGGAGCTGCTCATGCCCGACGGCAGTATAATGACAGGTCTTACGGAGGACTCCGTCTTAAAAGAAAAAGGCGGCACAGTACAGTTCGAGCGCATAGGCTTCGTCAGACTTGAAAATGTGAACAGAGATATGATAAAGGCTGTGTTCGCGCACCGCTGATCATCCGTTTGTGTCTATGAAGACAGAGGACGCAAGGTCCCTGTTCAGCGCTACCACTGAGTTCCCCACATTGACTATGGTCGTGCTGTCTCCGGGGGAGATAGCATCCAAGGTGAGTTCGCGCCCCGGCACGAACCCCATCATGATAAGTTTCTTTATGACTCCCGAATCGCTATTTTTCAGATGAGAGATGACGCCGTGCCCTCCCGGACTCAGATCGGACAGCGACGTTGTGATATTGATCCCTTCGGAAGACGCCGCTTTGCAGGGGGCGGAGCAGATCTGACAATCGATGTCTACGCTCGTCCCCATCATCTGGCACATTTTGATGGCTGACTCGTCAGACAGAGCATGCTCCATCCTGCACGCTTCTTTGTGCGCGGTGGCGCGGTCGACGTTCAGGACGTTTATAAGAAAATTCTCAATGACGTGGTGTTTCTTCCTGACGAGCCTGGCGTACGATAATCCTTCCTCGGTGAGCCGAACGCCGTGGTATCTCTCATACTCTACAAGACCTTCGTTCGCGAGGACCTTCAACATCTCGGTCACGCTTGCGGGGGAAACGCTCATGAAAGCTGCCAGCTCCGTGGTCTTCGTGGCATTCTCCCCCTCCGTGAGCCTGAGTATGTTGATGAGGTAATCTTCGCGGTTCCCCGTTGTCATCATTGCGGTATCGGTCGAAAGATAGATAAACATTAGGAATTTGGCTGCTGGCGGTGCGGTCCGCAAGGATAAGCGCCGGAGAGGACGCGCTATTCAGACCCACCGTGACAGATTTGGCTTCAAAAAACAGCGGAAAGAGTAGAGGCTGTCACCCGCGCCGAATACACTTTGGCTGAAGCTGGGTTTTGATCTCTGTAGGGTAAAAGAATCTGAAAGCCCTCGGAAACTCTTCTTTCTGCCAACAATAAAAAGGGCTGTCTCGCCGTAAGGCGAGACTTTAGGATCAGAATTTCTTCCCGATGGCCTTGGCCTCTTCGAGTATGGCGGCGTTCTTTGAGGCGGTGTCCGGAGGATTCGCGCCGGTGAGAACTATCTTGCCAACGGGTACGAACTTGAACATTCCCGCCATCGACCCCTCTATCTTGTCAGCCATCGCCTTGGCGCCGTCGGCGCCTCCCCCGCAGCTTACGACGACCGCAAGTTTCTTTCCGGATCCGATGTTGGGTACGAAATCAGGTCCGAGGAAGCTGTAGAACCTGTCCTGGAAGAGCCTGAACTGTCCGTTAGCCTCTCCGAAGTAGGTGGGAGTCGACAGGATCACTCCTTCGGCGTCCCTCATAGCTTTCAATATCTCGGCGTGGTCGTCATGTATGACGCATGCTCCGGACGATTTGCACCCCATGCAGGCCTGGCAGCCTTTTGCGTTGGAAAGAGAGTTGAGATTATACGTCTTCACTTCTTTGCCGTTCTCTTTTGCTCCTTCTACCATTGCTTCCACAATCGTGCTCGTGTTCCCCTTTTTTCTGGGGCTTGCTACTACTGCGACTATTGTTATTTAATCACCACTAACAAAATGATAGTAACAGTATATAATGGTTGTTAGTTATAAATAAATATCTTGACCGCGTAGCCGTTATCATGGAAAACAGACCGCGCGGACCGAGGATAGATTGCGCCGTGGACGCTGCTATGGCAGTTATCGGAGGGAAGTGGAAGGCCACCATCCTGTGCAAGCTTCACATGAAGGGCCCTCTGCGTTTCAATCAGCTCCTGAAGGAACTTGAGGCAGTCTCCCCAAGGATCCTCACCAAACAGCTGAGGGAAATGGAAGACGACGGGCTGGTCGTAAGGACGGTCAAAGCGGAGGTGCCCGTTTGCGTCGAATATTCTATTTCAGAAAGAGGAAGGACCCTGGTCCCGGCGCTGAGGATCCTCGCTGCGTGGGGCAACGAGAACATGTTCCGGTGCAATGTTTGTTTCGACGAAGGGTTGGTGATTCCTGTAGCGGATCCCCACACATCGTGATGCGCGTCAGCCGGTGCCCGTCTGCATAAACGAATCTGTGCACTCCGACCGATGCAACAGGATCATACACGTTATGTGTCCGTCCTGATATCGTCCCAGTCGGCACTCCCGTCATATCCGATAAGCCAGTTGAAAGCATAATGCCATTCGTACACCACCTCACCCTCCAATCCCGACGGACCCTCTCGGCCATTGATCCTGGCGTCCACGCAGGCCCAGTCATATCGCAGTATGAGGTCGGCCGCATCCAGGATATCTTCCTTTGTCCGCGGCCCTGCGCGCCTCAGGAATCCCGCAAGATCATCCTGGCGCCATAAGATGTCCGCCATCCTGGGGACGTCACAGATCTGCCCCGGAAAACCCAGTTCTTCGGTGACGCCGAGCGCCCACATAAGCACATGGCAGCACTCATATCTCCAACCGAACTTGGCGAACTCATGCGGCCCCGGCTCTGCGGCGGCCAGGAACGCCTTTTCCTGCGGGGTGAGTTGATCGTCGAGCCCGCCGCCGAGGATGTCGTTGATCTTGTTCAGATATTTTTGCGTCTCATCTCTGGTCTCTCCGTTGCTGCGCGCCTCGCTGTATACGCACACGGCGAACATCGCGAAAAGCCGATTGGCCATCTCTTCCGGCGAACGCAGCACGGCTTCTGATTCCGTTGCCGCAACAGGGAGCTGCGGCAGATACGGGATCCCCCTTTCTTTCAGGATAGCAATGGACCTGTCCCGGCGGGCCTCGTCGGAAGGCGTGTTCTCAACGTGACCGTCTATGAAGTCAGTGTTTCCTATCGGCGTATACTCTTTGAAATCGCTCTTGCCGTCGGCGGAGAGCACAAGATTCCCTTCGTGGTTCAGGAGACGCATATCCGGCATCAGCACAAGGCCGTTCACATCCTCTGCTACAGCGAACATAGTGCTGATTATGTAATTTGTGCGGTCCTCGTTATCATCCAGCTCGAAGGAACCGCCGATCACGCAGTTGAATACCTGGATCTGGCGCAGCACGCTCTGGTGCAGTTCCTTGTTCCTGCATTTTATCTGCGCGAAGAAATTGTACATCCCTCCTATGTGCCGCCGGATGAAATTCTCATCGGCATTGATGTTCACTTTAACGTCAGTGCCGTCCAGAAGGGAGACGATGATGCTTTCGGCGCCATCCTCGCCGGTTGTCGGATATGTGATCTCTTTGGTCATTTCGGCGAAACGGGCGGTCAATGATTCTTTCACCCGTTCCGGTCTGCCTATAAGCGTATAGAGCGTAATATGCGCCTGTCTGTTATCTGTCATTTCATTCACTCCTTACTGTCCCCTTCATTTTGGCGGTTCGACGGCCGCATTCTTCCTGAACATTTCCCTGTATTGTTCACAGGTGTTTATCAGTTCATCATGGGGGGCCGCCGCTATGATCCTGCCTTCGTCAAGCACGATCACTCTGTCGCAGCGGCGCATGATGCTGAGTCTGTGAGCAATGACCATTATGATCCTTTCTTTGCTCAATTCTATCATAAGATCGTTGATCTGTTCAAGATTGTTCTTGTCAAGCGCGCTGGTCGCCTCATCGAACAGCATAACTTCCGAGTCTTTCAGAAGTATGCGCGCTATCTCAAGGCGCTGTTTCTGCCCGCCTGAGATCGTCGCGCCTCCTTCACCTATTATCGTGTCGTAACCGTCGTTCATTGCGGTTATCTCATCATGTATGCGTGCGGCCCGGCATGCTTCCATCACCATCTCAGCGTCAGCGTCGGGGCGTGCAAAGAGCAGGTTGTTCATAACGGTGTCGTTGAACATGTACGGGTCCTGAAGAACCGGAGTTATGCTACCGCGGACATCATCCTCCGCCAGAGACGACACGTCTTCGCCGTTTATCAGGATCCTGCCGCCCGTGGCATCGTAGAATCTCGCAAGCAGGCTGAATATCGTTGATTTTCCGCTGCCGCTTTTTCCGACCAGGCCGATGACGCCTGCACCGTCAATCTTGAAACTTACGCCGTCCAGCACTTTTTTGCCTTTGGAATATTCAAAGGATACATCGCGGAACTCTATCGTTTCTATCTTGCCGTCTATTGGCCGGTCGCCGAAAGTATCGACCTCGTTCGCAGGCGCTTGTATGATGTCGTTGATGCGCTTAGCGGCAAGTTCGCCGTTGACATATGTGTCTTTGATCCTCGCCAGGCCGGCTATGAGCCCGTAAATGTTCCCTTTGTACATATAGATTATAAGCACTGCCGCCAGTTCCGCCATGTTGTTCGGCAGGAGGTAGAGGGCTGCGAAAAGTATGATAGACAGATCTATCCCGCCCTTGACCACATCGATCAGGTTCTGCATCTTCTTTTGATAGATCTCGCGTTCGTACTTTACGTCGACATACTTTGAACTTATGGAGGTGTGCTTATCTATGACAGGTTTCTTTGCGTTGAGTCCTTTGATCTCTTTGATGCCTTTCAGGATCTCTGCCTCATTTGTTTTGACCTTTTCCACCGCACGCTTGCTTTTCTTCATATTTTCAAGCAGGCGGGACACGCGCAGATATTCCAGGAACATCAGAAGCGCGAGGCCGGCCGCGAAGAGCAGGCCGAGAAAGACGTTCAGGACCGTTATGTACCCTATGAATCCGAGGTTGATGACGAGGCTTATGACCGCTCTCCAGATGTTGAGGTGGACGGCGCTTGCCTCCCTGCTGTCCTCGTTCATCCGTTCCAGGAAGAATCCCGAACCTTTTTCATACACGGCGGAAAGGTTCATGGACATCGTCCTGTAGGTGATCTTACGGCGTATGCTCAGAAAGAGGTCGTTGGTCGTCACTGTGTAGTAATATTCCGCGGCCATCCCCGATAACGCGATCGCGCCGACCAATCCGAACACTATGGCCGAAAGATATGCCAGCCTGTCGTAATCTCCTCCTGTCAGAGAGATGAGTACCTGCGACAGAAAGATCGGCAGAGCCAAAGCTATAACGCCGGACAGCGTCGTGAACACCCCGAAGAGGATGATCTTCGCACGGTGTTCCTTGTGAAATATCCTCAAACTTTCCAGGTTGGGATACTTGGCTGCGCTACGTAATGACCTCATCGCTCTCGCACCGAAGAAAGGGTCTATATTCTTAAGACATCGCAAGAGCAAATATGCAAAGCGTCATGTTTTAAGGCGGATCGACCGCCGCCTTGACAGCGAGCTTACGTCTTTCCGACGTAATCTTGTCATTTAGCTTCTTTTTCTCCGTCTCCTTTTTGGCCTTGCCTGTGCCGGCGGCACTCATTCTGCCTGAACATATATGGGGACAAGCCGCTTATCTAGAGTGCGGCTTTTTAAAGGCCGTCCGCTCTTATTCCTTGTAGTATATCATGGCGTTGCAGATCGCCGCCGCAATATTGCTTCCGCCCTTCCTACCCCTTGCGACTATGTACGGGACGCCGAGTTCCATTATCATTTCCTTCGACTCTACGACATTTACGAATCCAACAGGTACGCCTATTATCAGATCGGGCTTCATCTTTCCGGCCTTGATAAGATCGTACAATGCTATCAGTGCTGTCGGGGCATTGCCGGATGCGATTATCAGCGGACCTCCTACGGTCGCCGCTTTCTCCATTGAGACGGTCGCCCTCGTGCAGTTCCTGGATTTTGCCTCGGCGATGACGTCGTCGTCGCTGATGAAGCATTTCACCTTCCCGCCGTAGTTTTCAAGCCTGTTCTTGTTGATGCCCGATGCGGCCATCTTCGTATCCGTGACGATGGTGGCGCCTTTTTTGATCGCGTCTATGCCGACATTCTCCGCATTCTCGGAAAAGGCCAGATTATCTGCGTAATCGAAATCGGCGGATGTGTGGATGCACCTTTTTATTATGGAGAACCTTGGTTCGGGCCAGGTCCTTCCGTTGAGTTCGGAGGTTATTATCTCCATGCTCTTTTTCTCTATGTCTTCAGGTCTCAGTATCTCATAAACCATTTTTCTCAACTCCTCATATCTTAAAGTCTTTTTTTGCCGGGTTGTCAGCGGGTCAATCCGTTTCGATCCCCTTTCTGTATCCAGTCGTAAAGTATTTGTCATACAGTTTCGAGAGACTGTACTCGTCGCCAAGGAATCCTCCAACCACTGTCAGAGCGGTCTTTTCGATATTCTCATCTTTGACCTTCTTTGCGATATCCGTCAGGTCCCCTATCAGGACCTTTTGGTCCGGCCACGTTGCCTTATACACAACGGCGACAGGCGTTTTAGGATCATACCCCCCGGCGATCAGGGTCGAGCACATCTCGTCGATGAACCCTATGCTCAGAAATATCACCATGGTGGAATTGTGCTTTGCAAGATCTATGAGCTTCTCTTTGGGAGGCACGGGGGTTCGCCCTTCCATCCTTGTAAGGATAACGGTCTGGCTCACATCCGGCAATGTGTACTCTTTCTTCAGGACGGCCGCAGTAGCGAGGAAAGAGCTCACGCCCGGAACGACCTCATATTCTATATCAAGTTCGTCAAGTCTGTCCATCTGCTCCCTGATCGCCCCATATATTGACGGGTCCCCTGTGTGCACGCGTACGACCTTCAGACCCTTGTCTGTGGATTCTTTGATAACACCGATGACCTCATCCAGATTCATATGCGCGCTGTTGTGTATGACAGCCGAAGGTTTGGACCCCTTCAGGACGTAGGGGTTCACAAGGGACCCGGCGTATATTATCACGTCGGCCTTGTCTATCAGCTTTCTTCCTTTGACAGTTATCAGCTCCGGGTCGCCGGGCCCTGCCCCGATGAAATAAATCTTTCCCGCCATGTTGTATTCCGAGACCAGGAAGTATTACCAAGTATTATAACTTGGCACATACATCCAATACTAATCAATTCGGGGAGATACATGGATCCGGCCCGGCCAGTGAACAACGGTGCAGATATCGACGGCATGTACGTGGTCGTCAATAACAAAAGACTGAGGTGCGGTCACACCACGGGAACGTGCGCAGCGGCGGCCTCGAAAATGGCCGCGACGATACTTCTCGGCGGCGAAGAGAGGGACGCCGTCGATATCATCACTCCCAAAGGGATAGTCCTCTCGCTCAAGGCGGAAGACATAAAGGCATCCTACGACGGCGTCTCATGCGCGGTCAGAAAGGACGGCGGCGACGACACAGATGCCACCCACGGGATGCTGATATACTCCACCGTTTGCAAAAGGACAGACGGCAGGATAGTCATTGAGGGAGGAGAAGGGGTCGGGCGGGTGACAAGGAAAGGCCTTGACCAGCAAGCGGGTGACGCGGCGATAAACAGCGTTCCGAGAAGCATGATAAGAGAGGCTTTGGAAGATGTCTGCGATAGCTTCCGCCATTCTGGCGGGCTGACAGCAACGATATCCGTGCCGGAAGGGATGGCCGTGTCAAAAAAGACCTTCAACCCCAGGTTGGGAATTATCGGCGGGATATCAATACTGGGGACGACGGGGATAGTTGAGCCGATGAGCGAGACCGCTTTGATAGAGACGATAAAGGTCGAGCTGAGGATGAGAAGGGCCGGAGGGGACGAGTATATCCTGGTCGTACCGGGAAATTACGGTAAGGATTTCTGGGAAGAAACGGAAGGCTCAGAGGGGGACCCGGCGGTCAAGTGCAGCAACTTCATCGGAGATACGATAGATCTCGCGGCAGAATTCGGTTTCAAAGGTTTCCTATTGGTGGGAAATCTGGGCAAGATGGTCAAACTGGCGGGCGGTATAATGAACACCCACTCCAGATGGGCGGACTGCAGGATGGAGATACTGTCGGCCAATTCTATATTGGCCGGAGCCAGCGCCGATACGGCAGGGGAGATAATGTCATGCATATCGACCGACGACGCCCTAGACGTACTGAAAGACGCCCGCCTCATTGAAGGCACGATGAAAGAGATAATGAAGAAGATAGCTTTCCATCTCAACCACAGAAGCGGCGGAGATATGCAAACCGAATGCGTGGTCTTTTCTTCCAAATATGGAAAACTGGGCGAGACTCCCGGCGCAAAGGAGCTCATGGAAAAGATAAAGGAGCAGGCGCGCCCATGAAAATAAGAATAATAGCTTTTTCCAGAAGAGGCTGCGAACTTTCGCAGAAAGTCCGTAAAGCGTTGGCCAGGCATGAGTGCGAAATATATTCGAAGACCGCAGCTGACGCCGATGGGACGGAAAAGATCGAAGGATCGGTATCGGCTTGGACAGGGGAATCCTTCCGGACATCGGATGCGGTGATCTTCATTGGTGCGGCGGGCATCGCCGTGAGGCACATATCCCCGTTCCTGAAGAACAAGACTGTGGATCCGGCCGTTATATGCATAGACGAAACAGGACGGTTCGTCATCCCCCTGCTTTCCGGGCACATAGGCGGAGCGAACGATCTCGCAAAAGAGATATCCCAAGGCATCGGCGCGGAACCGGTCGTCACGACGGCGACCGACATACACGGAAGGTTCTCCGTTGACTCATATGCGGTGAGGAACAACCTTCACATAGGGAATATGGCGGCCGTAAAAGACATATCTTCGCTCATCGTGGACGACAAAAGAGTGGGGTTGGCGCTGGAGGTTCCGATCCCGGATGGGATACCGCCGGAGCTGGATCTCAACGGTAATGAGGATATAGGGATATTCATTTCATACGGCAGGTCGGAAGGCCCGTTCAAAAGAACACTCAAACTCACCCCTCGATGCCACATATTGGGAATAGGGTGCAGGAAGGGAACGCCGGTCAGAAGCATCGAGGCCCTTGTGAAAGAGGTTTTGGAAGAGGAGGACATTTCGGTAAAAAGCGTAAAGGCCGTGGCCAGCATAGACCTGAAAAGGGATGAGGCAGGATTGCTTGAGTTCTCCCAAAAAATGAAAGTGGAGCCCGTCTTTTTCTCATCAGAACACCTTGCGTCGCTTCCAAACATAGGTTTCACGTCTTCGGAAAGGGTGAAAGCCATCACAGGCGTGGACAACGTCTGCGAAAGGGCGGCGTTCGCGGCGTCGACGGACGGAAAGCTGGTAGTGAAAAAAACATCTAAGAGCGGGGTGACGCTTGCCGTAGTTAGAGAACCCGTGCGGCTGGGCCCGTGGGAGGAGTAATATGCAGAGCGGAGACAGAGTTATAATATTCGCAGGCACCACGGAAGGAAGGGAGATCGCGCATCACCTCGGTTCCGCCGGCATAGATGTGCTCGCATGCGTGGCGACCGAGTTCGGAAGACAGTTCATCGAGGAAAGCGGACACGTCAAAATATCATCCGAAAGGCTCGGTGAGGAAGGGATGAGGCGCATAATGAAAGAAGGATGCTCCTTTGTCATCGACGCAACCCATCCGTATGCGGCCGTGATATCCGGAAAGATAAAGGCGGCCTGCGCGGACACGGGGAAGGAATACATCCGTCTGCTCAGATCGGAGAGCAGAATAAATGACGATATCGTCGTCGTGCCGGACGTTGCTTCAGCTGTCGAGTATCTTAAGGGAACGGAAGGGAACATACTGGTAACGACAGGAAGCAAGGAGCTTGAGAAATACACCGCGATCGGAGATTATCGAAACAGGGTATTCGCAAGGGTGCTCTCCATGCCCGATGCGTCGAGAACATGCGCGGAAATAGGGTTCCAGGGAAAGAACCTGTTCTGCATGCAGGGGCCTTTCTGCGAAGAATTGAACTACGGCCTTCTGAAACAGATTGATGCAAAATATATGGTGACCAAAGATTCCGGGGAGCCCGGAGGGTTCGAGGAAAAGGTCAGGGCCGCCGGGAGAGCGGGAACAAAGATAATACTGGTATCCAGGCCGGAAGAGGAAGAGGGATACGAGATCAGCGAACTGACGGAGATGCTCGGAAAAAGGTTTGGAATAGAGCCGGTGCGAGCGGAAGCGCAGACAAGGCGCAAAGTGTCCGTTATAGGTATAGGGATGGGCAATGAGGACACGCTTACCATCGGCGCCAGGAAGGCCGTCGATGAGGCCGACCTCCTCATCGGCGCCGAAAGGATGGTAAGATCAGTTTCGAAAGGACAGGACTCATTCTTCGAATACAGGGCGGATCCGGTCATCGCCTTCATCAACGAACATCCCGAGTACAGGAGGGTCGCGGTGCTGGTATCCGGTGATGTCGGATTCCAAAGCGCCGCCAAGAAGATGATCGAGAAGATGGACGCATCGGTGTTCGAACTGGAGGTCAAATGCGGAGTGTCCTCTGTTGCATACCTGTGCTCAAGAATAGGCTCATCTTGGGATGACGCATTCCTAATGAGCGCACACGGCAAGGGGGCGAACATCGTCGGAGCGGTATACGGGAACAGCAAGGTCATCGTTCTTCTCAACGGGGACAAAGGAACCAGGGCCATGTGCGAAGAGCTCATTGAATACGGTCTCGACCGCGTGAACGTCACAGTTGGCCAGGATCTTGGCCATGAGAACGAGTGCATAATAAAAGGAAGGCCGTCGGAACTGCGGGATCAAAAGTTCGGAAGCCTTTGCATAGCGATGATAGAGAATCCCGAAGCCTGCAGGAAGAACCCCATAGGCATACGTGACGATCTGTTCATAAGAGGAGACGCGCCGATGACAAAAGAAGAGGTCAGATCCCTCTCTGTCATAAAGCTCAAGCTGGAAGACGATTCCGTTCTCTTTGACATAGGCGCCGGAACAGGGTCCGTGGCAGTAGAATCGGCATTGACGGTTCCTAACGGCAAAGTGTATGCGGTTGAGAAGGAAAGCAATGCGGCGGACCTAATTGAACAAAACAAAAAAAGATTCAAGGTCCCGAATCTGGAAATCATCAGAGGGTCGGCACCGGATGTGCTTGAAAACCTTCCGATACCGAGCCATGTGTTCATAGGAGGTTCCTCCGGTAACCTGAAGGAAATAATGGAAACGTGTTTGAGAAAGAATCCGAAGGTCAGATTCGTCATCAACGCGATCACGCTGGAAACGATCTCCGAAATGGTAAGATGCATCGACGAACTGGATATGGAAGAAGAGGAGATAATGTCCGTCAACATATCAAAGTCGAAAAAAGCGGGCAGATATCATCTCATGACGGCGCATAACCCGATATACGTCGGAGTATGCAATGGCAGGACTAACTCTTCAAAATAAGAAAATAAGAGACGCCAGGCGCCTCTTATTTGGTCTCCGCGCCCCCCGATCGGACAGGCCGCAGCCGTGGAAGATCACTCGCCCGACTTCTGTTTGGAACCCAGTTCGTTCATCTTTTTCATAAGGGCGTTGATCCTTTCGCAATAGCCGGCAAGTTTCTCGTTGATTGGCTCCCCAGTTGAATACGAGTTATAGGCAGCGATCCTCATTTCCTTCTTCACTTCATCCATTTCTCTGCTGTATTCTTCTATTTTTTCGGCCCGCCTTTTTTCGTCCTGATCATCGGAACCTGCGCAGACGGCGTCATTCAGCCCCTCTTTTGCCTCGTCTCCGGATCCCATTTTCGCACCTTTAATCTACGAGCTTATGATATTTGTATGCGGGTTCCCCTTCATTGAAGCAGTATTTTATCGAAGTGAAGTTCTTCTTGAGGGCTTTTACATCCTCCTTCACTTTTTTCGGGTCCTCTTTCTTCTTCACTACACGGGCAACAAGCTCGGCGACGGCCTTCATTTCGCTTTCTTTCATGCCGGCCCTTGTCAGCTCCTGGGTGCCGAACCTGAGACCGGAAGGCCTTACTGAACTGGTGTCATTCGGGAGCATGTTCTTGTTGCAGATTATGTTGGCGTCCTCAAGGAGCTGCGCGCAGTCCTTCCCGCCTCCGAATGCGGAGACATCGAGGGCGATCGCATGAGACCTCGTGAATCCCAGATCAGGGCAGAGCACAGGGATCCCCAGCTCGTAGAGGGCCTCTCCCAGCGCCCTGGCGTTCTTGCACGTCTGTGCGGCATAGTCCTTTGCAAAGACCTCCATCTCCGCAAGCGTCATCGCCAATGCGGCCATCGCGTGGAGGTGGTGGCTTGACGTCACTCCCGGGAACACCGCTTTCTGGATCTTCTTTTCTTCTTCTTCGGTAAGGTTCGCGCCGAGGATCATCCCGTGGTTAGGTCCGGGGAATGTCTTATGTGTCGAAGCCGAAACAATGTTGACGCCGTCTTCGAACGGTTTGTGGAACTGCCCTCCGGCGATGAGACCGAGGACATGCGCGCAATCCTCCCAGACAAGACAGTCTATCTCGGTGAATGTGTCGTTAAGCTCCTTTATCGGAGGCGGGAAAAGGAAGACGGAGAGGCCGAACTGCGCGATCTTAGGTCTTTCTTTTTTCAGCAGTTTGATGGTACCGTCCACGTCGAGGTTCATGTCCTCCGTGTTGAACGGATAGTTGATCGAACGTACGCCTCTCTGCCCGAAGGCGCCGAACTCGCATGTAGAGATATGTGCGCCTTGCGCGAGGGCGCAGGTCGTTATCGGATCCCCCGGGTTAGCGAACGCAAAAAGGACCGCCATGTTCGCTACCGTTCCCGAAACAGGCCTCACATCAGCGAACCCCGCTTCGAATATCTTCTTTGCAAGCTCCGTGGCTTTTGTTTCTACCTGGTCGACGTAGATGTTCCCCTGGTAGTATCTCTTTCCCGGAAGCCCCTCTGCGTATCTGTCCGCGAAATCTGATATCAGGATCTCTTTTGCAAGCGGGCTCATAAGGTTCTCGGATGCGATCATGGGGATGCATTCCTCGAACCATTTGTTGTGCTCCATTACCTTCTGCCTGATGAAACGACCGTTATCTGTCATCATATGTATCTGTTACCCCATTGTAGCACAAATAAAAAAGGTTGTCTTACCATAGGATTTGATACGGAGGTCTTTTGCAGACCGCTCCCGATGCAAACCGCAGACACATATGTCTGCGGCAGGAGAGATACCACACCTTTCAATAAAAAAAGAAAATAAGACTTTTATTGTGAAAAACCAATATGATTGTTCAAGAGACGAAACCCGTGGGAAACCGTTAGTCGATCATCATCACTAATGGCAAGCTCACCCAGCGGCGACAATGGTAGTGATGGTATGCTCTATAAGATACGCACGGACGGCAGTGACAAGATTAAGCTAAATGATGATCGCTGTAGAGAGGTAAAGGTAGTCGGGGACACAATCTATTATTGCGCTGGCGAAGGCTTCGAGCTCTATAAGATAAACACAGACGGTAGCGGCAAAAGAAAGATAGGCGATGCGCGGAGCAAATACAAAATAATGGGCGAGTGGATTTATTACGGCAACTGGGATGACGATCTTAGGCTATATAAAATATGCACGGACGGTAGCGGCAGAACAAAACTGAACAACGATCCGGTTGGAGATTTCACCATAACGGGTGAGTGGATTTATTACCGCAGAGACGACGATCATAAACTCTATAAGATGCGCACGGACGGTAGCGGCAGAACAAAACTGAACGATGACTGGAGCATGTGTATATATGTAGATGATGGATGGGTTTATTACAGCAACTGGGACGATGACCTCAAGCTCTATAAGATACGTGCGGATGGCAGCGATAGGACAAAGCTGAATGATGATTGGAGCGAAGACATTTATACATCAGGAAGGTGGATATATTACAGAAATTGTGATGATGGCCGCAAGCTCTACCGGATATGCACTGACGGTAGCCTCAGAATGAAGCTCAGCGATTGCTACATTAAGAACCTTATCTTTGAGGATGAATGGATATATTATACCTATGGAGAAATCTACAAAATGCGTACTGATGGCAGTAACAATGCCAAGCTGTGCGACGACATGAGCACCTGCATCAATGTTGCTGGCAAATGGATATACTATAATAACTATGGTCAATTCCTAAGACTCAATAGGGTATGTACGGAAGGTAGCAACGGGGTGCAGCTAGATGATAATGTCTTATGTGACGAGATAAATGTGGCGGGTGAGTGGGTATACTACAATGCCGGGTAGGACAGTCTCAAGCTGGATCCAGTATTCCACGAAGGCGATGACTTCCAGATAACCGCTATAAGCGGCGATAAGGGCAACGTATTGGGGGTAAAAGTAGGAGATGATCCTTTTCGTGTTTCATGAGCACAAGGTTGTAGATACTGTTTATAACTATTTACTGTAGCAGTTTCTTCATCGTTATCGCCAGCATAAAAGAAAGAATCAATATTACCCCCACCAACAGCATCTCCTCTAAAGAATATTCTTCCGATGATGCCTCTTCATTAGAACGGCTTACTCCTATAGCTCTGAATACAGATGGCTCTGTGACAGCATATTCAGTTCCTGCAATGTATAACATATTATCAACGACAATGATTGGAAAACCTTTCGAATTCTCAACACAATATGCATTAATCGAGACTTTATCGCCATAATTCACTGTTATTATTCCGGAGTCTCCTATTAGGATGCCGTTATAAGTCCAATCTATTGAAGGGTTGTAATAGAGGGTAATGTTTATTTTTCTTGGTAAAAAATGCCCATATAATACTTCTGGCTCTCCAACTTTATGATCTTGTTTGAAGGTAAAAGGCGAAGCGAAGAAAGAATCTGAATACCAACCTCTGAACTCGTAGTCTTTTAATTCAGGATGCAATTCTTCCATCAAAGCAAAACCACTGCGCGTGTTTGCATATTCCTTTGCATATGTTTCTTTTTCGGATTTGAACTCTGTGCAAACTATGTCACCATTAAAGTTATTGTTTGATACCGCTGACTTCCCATAAACAATCGCGACGGCTCCGCTTTCTAAATAAAAAGTAGCGTCGGAGACATTTGCACTGTTGGTCAAATCCGAAAGTAAAGAGGGCGCTGTGCCTATGATTAGTTTGTTCTCTATTATGATTGCATTTTTAGATGATACCGTTCCTTCAATTATCATATTTTTAGAAATGGCTCCATTCAGCAGTTCTAGGCTGCCTGCAACATAGTACTCTGCCCCACTAATAGGCTCCCCCTCCACAAAAGCAACGACTTTTACTAAACCTCCCTCGTGAATATCCACTCTGCTGAGTGATGCATAGGGCCCCCCGAACTCAATCTTTCCATTATTAGCTACAACAAGTTTAGACCCAATCCCCATAGAGAACGCAGAAGAGTCTTTGCTACCTGAAACGATTGCGCCTTCGACAGTTAATGTCACATAGTTACTTATCGAAAGGTTGTTATTATTGAGTTGAAGGGTTACACCTTCTTTAATGGCACAACTCTTCTGAATTATGACTAAATCAGGTTGTTTACGTGAAAGATAAATTGTTTCGCCCTCAATTGAGTCACCGAGTGCGGTATGTATGTCCTTAAAAATCATCTCTCCACTTTTACCATAGCTTACGTCAGATAAGGGATCGTTTCCCGCGCTATTTCGCTTTATCACTGTTCCTGAGAGTACTTCATATCTTCCGTGACCAGAAACGTTTATCACAGTTTCAACAGGCTGTATGACGGTTACATTTTGAGAACCAGTCCCAATCAGCAACGCTGAGCCCGCACTTAAATTGATTTCGACCTTTGATGAACCATTGGATAGACTAATGTCTCCTCCGATATAGTATGTCCCTATTATGTATGCGGTGCTCGATAAGCTAAGAATTTCCTTAAGGGATGAAAAATAATGTATCACGATGTTTTTGCTTTCAGGTGTAACCTCACAGTATGCGGCGTTAATAGTGATCCACCCGGTATTCAAAGGCATTTCGGCGTTGGCATATGCATAATACTTAATCATTCCGGTTGTTCTGTCATTAAGCGTTATTCCCAAAGGTGAGCTTGCAGAAATAGTAGAAATGCACACATCATTGAGCATAACTTCTATTGTTCCTTCTACCTGAAGAGCGGACGACCATCTGTAATGAGTGGAGAAATGGAGGTTATATTCTTGTTTATTATCACTATAGGTCAAGTTTTCGGTAGAAATTACACTATAAAGAGGCGCTTGATCCTTTAAAACGTTAACCCCCATTCCATCAACGGCCCCGGAGCCATCTAGCAGCATAGATCCGAAAAAGATGTGCGATATCGGCCCCTGCTCAGAATTTTTCAGGAACAATAAGATCTTTGATTCTGTCGTGAGCAGGCCGGAATCGAATGAAATTCTACCATCATAGCTTTGTCCAATGGCGTATATCTCGTTAGAAAACAGTAACGCATATTCAATCAAAAAGGTGGAATAACTCATAGTGACCTTTTTTGTTATGTTGCTGTAGCCATGGTATATTCTTTGGCTGTCAGCGTGGTTTAATGTGCCCGCGTCCTTAAAATAAACTTCCGCAGTATTTTTGATTGGGCCCTTAAGGAATTGTATTGTTCCCCAAGAGTAATCGCTACATCCGCTTGATGGTTCCTGCACAAGGAGTATATTGTATTCTTTATCATACTCGACCCCTGAGAACGTCACTTCTTTTTTTGATGGATTGACCGTTCCAAAAATCACCATTTCCTCCGTGACCAATATGGCCTGTTCGGTGGGAAGCAATGTTTCTATAGAAATGCGGTCTCCGACTATCTTGCTCTCTGTACCAATAATTAATTTTGATTTTTCGGCGATTGTCACATCTACATCCGCAAAAGATAGTGTGCCATAGTCGTTGTTGAACACATTCGTTAGTGCATTATTTTTTAACATCATGGTGTCTGGATATTTTATCGTCGTCTCCCCCACCACCATCAGCCTCGGACTTGGACCATTGGCGTATTCCAAAAAATAATGAGATCCGTTCACGTATCCGCTAACAGATGGTTTATTATTTTCCATGGAGACCACCAGCCCGGATGTGTTTATGGACTCGACCTTCGTTTCTCCGGCGACAATGATTCCGGAGTAGCTACCACCCAGTCCGCCATCGAATGTGTAAGGCGTTCCGTAATTCCCAACCAGCAGAATCCCGTTGGTCAACTCAACACTTTGGGAAAAGACAATGTTTCCGTCGTAATCGGAATTAACCGTAAATAGCACTTCAGACACACCGCCGTAACCACCGATGTTGCTTTGGAATGTTCCGAAAACTCCTATTTTCAGATTGTTAGCTTTGTTCAGCTTAAGTTCTGCCAAAGTTATGAAAACGCCGCTTTGGTATGTGCCAACTTTTACCGTTCCGCTTACATCCGACCCTTTGCAGACCACAATTTGGCCCTTCTGCAGAACGCCATCTTGTGTCCTGTCAAGATAGAATCCGCAATTAATGTTATCGTCGGTTCCCTCTATAATGACAGTTCCGTTGTTTAAAGAGGAAACCAATCCTTCTGTTTCTTCCGACAGCATCGATATTGAAGCCAGTGAAAAAATGGCCACAACTATAACCGATAATGTGAGTTTAAAATGGCTATTCATTGTACTGTCCTCAGCATTATTGGTCAATTTCTACTCGTTCGTTTAACGAAGGAACCGTGAGCAGATAGCTATCAATCTCACTAGAAGGTATAGCATAGCTCATGCCCTGTACTATGTTGTTGTCATCATCTCTGAGTCTGAATGACATCATTCCGATCACTTTTCCATCCTTGTTCAGTATCGGGCCGCCGCTGTCTCCTTCATTTATCGGCGATGAAACTACAACGCACACTCTTTCTACGCCGTTTCGTATGATGATAATCTCCGGTATGGAAACAATACCATCCTTAACAGACAGGCCGTATCCTCTCGCATTACCCACTGCAAAGATCTCCTCTCCAAATTTTGTACGGTTTGTGTCAATAACGAGTTTGTCGCACAGAATATCCGTTTCATAGAAACCTAAGACCGCAATGTCCTTCCTTGTGTCATAAGAAATAACATATAGATTATGTCTCTGTTCCGAGTCAAAAAATCGTGCCCAAATATTCTCATAGGCTTTGGTCGTGCCGCCTTCGGTGCTCATGACCACGTGCGCATTGGAGAGAACCTTAATCCCGTCATGATCAATGATAAACCCGCTACCATATACCGTTGCCCTATCGCCATCACCACATTCTATTTCGACAATTCCTCCCATGTATTCTTCTAAGTCGAATGAACTATTTTCATCAGTATGGAAAAAGAAGATAAACACAGACAGAATTACTATCAAAGAAACAGCTGCAACAGAAAAAATATAAGAGTAAGTGGTTTTATTCATTTGACATCCACAAATTTGTAGAAAACGCGGGTATTGAATCTGAAATAATCAAAGTCTTCTCCTGCAAATCTAAATTCATCTATGTTCCTCTCAACAATATGCATGTTTTCCGGACTGTCCGGCACGCAGCCTATCCAATGGGATACGTACCAAAACTCCCCCATCTCTCTGACATTCTTCCTTATGAACGCCGTCAGTCTGGTAAGGGCTCTTAGAGACATTTCATACTTTTCAGGTTCATATGTTTTCATGTCGCGTGTATACATGAACCTATCACTTCTGAATTCACAACCATATTTCGGAAGGGCATCCCTTATCGAATCGAACATACCATCATACTGGCCCCCTATAGATGGATAATAACGCACTTCATCAATATTCCAATCGGGATATTTGAATGGCCTTCCACCATCTGCATTGGGATCCTGGATGACAACATCCAGGACAAGCGGTTTTGGCGTGAATACAAAGGTGCCGGTGCTCATCGCATTACCTCACGTTGGGGTGCCAAAGAACGCATGCGCCTCCGTTGTGCGCCCCTTTGTATGGTAGTGTTGGAAATACCCCGGTGATCCGTGGGGTGGATCTAGAACAGGCGGTGCCCCTAATACGCTTGCAATCGATGAAGCATATGACGATTGGTAGGTCCACACGCTATGCATTCCTCCGTTGTTATTTGTCATTTTCATAATTGATTGTGCCTGAGAGGAAGTTATCTCCTTTGGTATGATAAATGCACTTGTTCTATCGCCTTTGGTGTTTTTGTGCAGTATTGTATAATAATAGCTATATTTGTCAAGTTTTGTTATATCATATGATAGGTCGTAGGCCATATATGTAGTGTTTCCAACTGAAACTGATATTAATATGCCGTCCTCCTCACTGTACATTATGCCGTCGACAACCCCTTTCCACTTGATATTCTCATAGTTATTGGGATTAAAAGTGGCAGTCAGTACTATTCCCATCACTTTACAGTAGTTTGTAAAACCGTCAAGGATGTCAGTTCCGACGTGTCCGCCATTCCTCTGGTCGTTTGCTAAGTAGGCTGCAATTACCATGCCTGCAGCCGCTCCCCCTATAAGGATTGCATCAACTAGAGATATTACAACAGGAATCGCAAATATGACAAAAACAAAACAGTCCTCATACGGATCGTACAGGTCCCTCAGCGACGATGTCACTCCATCATATGTAAATGTTATGTCGTAGAACTTGTCGTTCTCATCATATATCACATAATAGTCGAACAATGTCCAATCAATCAGATCAGAATCAACATTGTATGTAACGGTCGGTTTACCGTCAGAACCTAATGTTGACAATATGTCCATTTGTATATTCTTTATTGATTCAGGCACGTTAGGAAACAACTCTCCGACAGTTGCAGAGACAGCGTATGTCAGGTCTCCTCTGAAGTTATAGCTATATTCCCCCGAAACATTATCAAAAACCGCCCCTAACTTGTTGATAAAGGGATCTGTGTTGTTATCAATCACTACTGTTCTTGGAATGTATCCAGAGTTCATGTCTGTATCTGCATCTTTCATCATTGGAATGGCAGTTGCTGCCAAAACCATGATTGCTATTACAGCCATCACACTAAGCATTGTTATTTTTTTCATTTGGCTCCCCCTTTTTTCTAGTTAATAAAAGCCAAGTAGCAAAAAGATATGTTGTATATATTTACCTTTCCTGGACCAGAGCTCCGCTAACGATAATGTAATAGTGAAAAAAAGGAAATGGGGCGCCCCTGATGTTAACACTATTTAAAGGCGTTCCTCCATACATATGTCGTCAACGACTTCTTTCCCTGGAATGGCGTACTCTCCATCTCCATCGGGGAACAACAGCTTCCGCTATCCGTCTTTACCCATAAGGTAGGACACCGGGCTGGAATATCCGCCTTCCGTCGAGAAGTAGTAGGCCGATTTCCTGTGCGCTCTTTCCTTACCTGTTTCGTCAAGGATCCTTTGGCGCGGATGTCATAATACCTTCTATAGAAGATAATGAACCCTCCATACTCAGAATCCCACCGGTCATCCTTATGACCGAAGCCCCCCTAAGTTGATCATGCTCGCGCCGGCGCCCAGCGTCACTGCCGTGTTCTGAGTGTATGCGGAAGTAACGGAATCATAAGTTACCCCTGACAATCAACGATCATGAGACGTATAAAAGTAACCGTAATAGAGTATGTGCCAGACTATATTATATAGATGTCCTGCGGCAGCATTTCGTTTGTGCTCACATACCGTATGGCGGCTGCGAAGAAAGGGGGTTTTCGTGTCAATAGCTCTATCCGCAGGTGGCGGCCGGTCCGACCGCCCTGCTTACGTCATGCCATAGTCACGCCGAGCTTCCGGCAGGCCTTCGTCCCGGTCCTTACGGCCTGCGCGGCAGCTCGAAAAATGGTTTTTTCAGGGGTGATTTTCCAGGTAGACGGCGTCCGACACCTCTTCGCCAGGTAAGGTGTACGTGCCGTTTCCGTCGGGGAATGCGAGCTTCCATTGCCCTTCCTCCCCGATGCGGTAGGACACCGCCCCGGCGTATCCTCCCTTCACTGTGAAGGAGTACGGCGACCCGCTTTTTGCTCTGCCCTTACCTTCTATAGAGGAGTTCTGCCTGAAGACCCTGTGGCCTCCGCTCCAGAGGGCCGCCGCCGCGGCGGTGATCACAGCGATGAAGATCAGGATGCTGATGACGGTCCACTTGTCAACAAAGGTCATGGGAAGCCTCATGTCCTCCGTGACGAAGAAGAACACTATGCCTGCGATAGCGGCTATCACCGCAACGAAGATCCAAGCGAAACTGCGCTCCGTGAACAGTGCGGCCTCGTTGTGTATGCCTTTTCTTTCCCCTTTTCTCTTTATTTTATAAACAGCGGCAACGACGGCAACGAAAATACCGATCAAAGCCAGTATCAGGTTCAGTAAGGCCCATTCTCCCTTTCCCTGTTCTTGGGGCGAACCTATATGCCCTTCATACAGGGCCTTGACGACCAGATCTGACGTGATATGATCGAACGGCTTGTCCCAGCCGGCAAAGATATAGCCTTCGCGTGAGGGTTCGCCGGGTGCGGTGGCGCTACCGCCGTGGGGTACCTTCTCCGCTTTGAGCACGGTGTCGTCCCAGTCAATGAAGGTGACCGTGTGCATATCGTCCCTTTCCCATACGGTGTAGAGAGTAATGTTGTAATAGATGCGGAAACTGCTGCCGGGAGAATGTGTGGCTACGGCAGAGTTCTTGTTGGCCGCCCAGCCCAAGAAGGCATGATCTGCTTTTACCAGATCGCCCTGTCCGAGGACGGCGACGAACTCGGCGCTTGAGTATGTGTTATTATCTACAGGAGCCGTACCGGAAGTGTTGCCGTTACCGTCATAGGTGACGGTGTATCTCACTGTGGTCGGCGGAGTAGGCGGTGTAGGCGGAGGCGGCAATTGTGCCCACTGGGCAAAAACAACTGTGTCTGCGGTGATCACAGGGTTCAGATCGGTGTAAATGATCCCGCTGCCGTCCCTTAATGCATTCCACTCTGTGAACTCATAACCGGCCATGACCGGGTCATTAGGCATCTGCGCGCCGATGGCAGTGTTTATTCCGACCGTTGCCTTTTTGAAAACGGTATCATCCGTGTCAGAATGGTTCTGCATAAAGGTGACGATCACAAGCCTGTTGACGCCGATATAGCCGATGTCGAAGTTGTTATAGCCTTGAGTGAACGGGTCCGTCCAAGTGACCCCTTCGCCGTCAGTGCCTATTTGAAAGCTATAGAGGCCATCATCCGCAGGACTTCTGGAATATGCTGTGGCCGCGCTGTTATCCGAGAATATGACTCCAGGCGCTACGCTGACCTTGTTGAGGTCGGCGTGAGATATCCAGATGCCGCCTCCGTTTGCCGAGGTGGTGTTGCCCGATATGGTGCCGCCATTGATCCTGACATTGGAATAGGGATCGACGCTGTTGTTGACATAAATACCTCCCCCGTTGCCGCTGACACCGGAATTGCCCGCGATCTTGCCGCTTTCCATGGTGAATGTGTTATACTCGTTGAAGACACCTCCTCCCCACGTCGCGGAATTGTCTATGATGGCCGCATTGTCGTACATGGTGAACAGGCCATAGTTATACACGCCTCCGCCGCTGCTGTACTGGTACAGCAGCCCTTTGTTATTGGATATGAGGGCGTTGCCGGACATGTCGAAGACGTTGGTGAGGTAGTTGAACACGCCTCCGCCGAAACGGGCTTCGTTCCAGGAGATCTCACCCCCGCTCATCGCGACGGCGCCCCTCCAGTTGCATATGCCGCCGCCGAAGCCTGACGATGTGCCGCCCAATATGGCTGTGTTGCCGGAGATGGTCCCCCCGGACATGTTGATTTTGGCGCGGTCTTCGTTGTTCACGCCTCCGCCGGTATAGGAGGCGGCGTTGCCTAAGATCGCTCCTCCTGAGAGATTGAATTCGGCACTGGCCTCGCAGTTGTGTACGCCGCCGCCTTCACTGGCCATGTTGCCGTAGATCGTGGAGGGAACGTCGCCCTGGGACATATTGAAAGTGCCCGTGTTGTACACGCCGCCGCCGTAAATGGCGGTCGTGTGCCCGAAAATATCCCCACTTTTCATTGTGAACGTTCCGCCGTAGTTATACACTCCGCCGCCGTAAGAAGCTGTGTTCCTGTAGATCTCCCCGCCGTTCATTGTGAACACAGCGGCGGCGGTGCGGTTGGCAACACCGCCGCCATAATTGGCCGTGTTACCAAAGATCACCGCTCCTGTGTCAACTGTGAGTATGTTTGAATTATATATGCCGCCGCCGTATTGAGCCGCTTTGTTCCCAGAGACCGTTGCGCCCGAATTCAGTATAAGCGTACCTTCATTGTAAACGCCGCCGCCCTGATTCGTACCTGTAACATTCCCGCCGGTGATCGTTATATCGCTGAGGTAAAGCGTACCGCCCGCAGCTACACTGATCGCGCGGTTTAGCCCGGTCGCGTCGATGGTGAAGGGCGCACCCGGAACGTCCGCGCTTGTGAACCTGATGATCTTATTTGCCGGCACGGTGATCATGTCCGCCGCCGCGGCAAAGGCGATGTCCGCAGTCAGTTCTATGGATACGGGGTCGCCGTCAGCGGCGGCTGATACGGCCGCTTTGAGTGCGGCGAGATCGCCAGCCTGAAGTGAAGTGTCCCATTCCAATTCCGGGTCGCCGACGCTTTCATCCGAAACAAAAACAGTCAGTGTGGCAGTTGCCATTACCGTTGCAACAAATGCAAATAATACGCATTTCTTTATGGTTATTGATTTAAAGGTAAAAACCCCCATCAAAAAAATTGATAGATGAGTTATGGATAAAGGTTATCTTCATAAAATATGTATCCAGATATATTTTATGGTGACATTCGGCCAAGTTTCCGCTTACGAGGAATGCCCTCCCCGCCGCATTACATTCTGGTGGCATAAGCGGGTATTCATATGTCATTCTGTCCGAAAAGAGGGAGATAAATGGCAACTCAGTTGCTGAAAAAAATTCCTACCATATAATTATTTTTTACAAATTGTTTAGTAGTGGAAACGCATTCGGTCATCGTAACATGGATAACTTTGTTCCGGACAACGGCCTAAGCGGCGTGCTTGGAGACATCAGAAAAGGAAAGATGGTTCTAGTCTACGACTTCGATGACCGCGAGAGGGAAACGGATATGACGATCGCATCGGAATTCGTTACTGCGGATGCGTTGAAGATGATGAGGAACGACGCCGGCGGCCTGATATGCACCACGACGCCTAACAGAACGGCAAAAGAGCTGGGGCTTCCATTTCTTTCGGACGTCTTTTGGAACAACAGAGAAGCTTACCCCCTGTTAGGCAGGATGGCGCCGAACGACATACCCTATGACAATACGAAATCATCATTCGGCATCACGATAAACCACAGGAAGACATACACGGGCATAACCGACGGCGACCGTGCGTTCACAATAAAAGAGTATGCGGACACGATCTTCAGGGACGCGCCGGCAGAGGAGAGGATAAAGGACCTCGGAGAACATTTTAGGGCTCCAGGCCATGTGCACCTTCTGAACACTTCCTCGAAATTACTAAGAACAAGACACGGGCATACGGAACTATGCACAGCGCTGATGTATATGGCGGGAGTAAGGCCATCGGCGACCATCTGCGAGATGCTCGGTGACGACGGAAGATCGAAATCCAAAGAAAAAGTGATGGAGTATTCCAAGAAGAACAATATGCAGTTCGTCGCAGGGGGGCAGATAATGGAGGCATGGGAAAAGTTCTTGGAAAAGACAGGAACGGACGTGTAATGAAATGGTAAGAGTGATGGCATCCGGAGTGTTCGATATTATCCATACCGGGCATATATCCTATCTGCAGCAGGCCAAAGCCCTCGGCGACGAGCTGATCGTTGTGGTCGCATGCGACGAGACCGTGAGGAAGAATAAACACGAGCCGATCACCCCTGAGGGTATGAGGGCGAAGATAGTCGAAAATCTCAAACCCGTGGACGAAGCCATAATCGGAAAAGGAGGGGATATCTTCGACACGGTAAGGAAAATATCTCCCGATATCATAGTTCTGGGATTCGACCAGACGTTCGACGAGAATGGCCTGAGGAAGGGGCTTGAGGAGCACGGTCTGGGACACATCATAGTGACCAGGGCCGCCGAGTACGCGGAAGACCTTACAGCCACCCGAAGGATAATCCAAAAGATAAGGAAACTGGAGGACGGAACATGAAAACGATCGGCGTCGCGGACACTACGTTCGCGAGATTCGACATGGCGTCCGCAGCAATAAATGAGCTTGAAAGGACAGGCACCGGGTTCAGGATAGAGAGGTACACCGTCCCCGGGGTGAAGGACCTGCCGGTCGCCTGTAAGATACTGATCGAAAAGAAAGGATGCGATATAGTCATGGCCCTGGGGATGCCGGGGCCCGAGGAAAAGGACAAGATGTGCGCCCACGAGGCCTCCACAGGGCTGATCAGGGCGCAGCTTATGACCAATACGCATATAATCGAGGTCTTCGTCCATGCAGACGAGGCGGGAGACGACGGCGGATTAGCTTCCCTGGCCGAAAGCAGGACCAGGGAACATGCGGTAAATGTCTACGATCTGCTTTTCAGACCGGACAGGCTGAGGCGTAATGCAGGCACAGGACAGAGACAGGGGTTTGCGGACGAAGGTCCGGTAAAACAAAGGTGAGAAAATGAAAGCATATAAATTAGGAATGGTGGCGGCGGAGTTCAACTTCGACATCACATCCATGATGATAGAGAGGGCGAGATCCGAAGCGGAGTTCCTCGGGGTTGAGATAGTAAAGACCATAATGGTCCCCGGCGTCTACGAGATACCGCTGGCGGTGAAAGCATTGCTTGAGAGGACCGACGTCGATGCGGTCATAACCATCGGAGCGGTCATAAAGGGGGAGACGAAGCATGATGAAGTGGTCATCGCGCAGGCGTCCAGACTTGTCGCGGATCTCCAGCTGGAATACAGCAAGCCGGTCGCATTCGGAATAACAGGGCCGGATATGACGCAGCTCCAGGCGATGGACCGTATCGAGAAGGGAAGGGATGTGGTGGACGCCGCTGTGAAGATGCTCAAAAGGCTTGAAAAGGTGTGAGGGGGGCCAGCTCCCGCATCACCTTAGCTATTTCAATCTCAAACATGGTTTTTATATCCGTTTTTAGAATATAATGACCTCAAATCCATAATATTTTGTTAAAACCCGCACACCTGACATAAGGTCTAAACCTTTTCTGCGCGAACTCGAGAAGGACCCAGAGATACAGCAGGATTAAATATCACAGAGCGTGATATAGTTTACATTGGAGTATACATCCACCTTATATTATGGATGGATGAGGGGTCAAAGACTGGTAAAGTGCTTGGAGAATGCAATATGAAAAGAAGAAACCCATCTAACAAATTGGATTATATGTCCAATTATTACCCAAAGAAAACCAAAAGAAAAGGAGAGTGTGAACAATGCACATAATGGAGGGGTTCCTGCCGCTTCCCTGGGCAATATTCTGGACACTGGTCGCCATACCGTTCTGGATATGGGGGATAAGGGCGCTGAGAAAATTCCTGACCGAACACCCCGAAAAGAAACTGTCGCTCGCACTGTCGGGGGCGTTCGTCGTCATCCTTTCTTCACTGAAAATACCTTCCGTCACAGGCTCATCATCGCATCCCACAGGCACCGGGCTGTCGGTGATGCTTTCCGGACCGTGGATCACTGTGATCATATGTACTATAGTTCTGTTGTTCCAGGGGACATTCTTAGCTCACGGCGGATTCACGACGCTGGGGGCTAACGTATTCTCGATGGGCATCGCCGGACCGTTTGCTGCATATTACCTATTCAAATATCTCAGGAAAATGAACGTCAACCCCGTCATAACGGTTTTTTCGGTCGCTTTTGTCGCAGACATAGTAACATACCTTGTGACCGCGTTACAGCTCACGCTGATAGTTCCGCATGCGGACATATCGTCGTTCGCTCAAACGTATGCCACGTTCTTCGGGATATTCGCGACCACACAGATACCCATCGCCATAGCGGAAGGAGCACTATTCGTGTTCTTCTTCAAGTACCTCGCCGACATCAGGCCCGACCTTGTCAAAGGCATAGGATTCGACACATCGGTCCGTCAGTCCAGAGGCATACTGAGCGATGAAACAAAAGATAAGATCAGTATCTTTACTTACAAGACAAAGACCCGTCTTATGCTCGTTTGCTTTGCCGCCGTCTCCGCCGCCATGATACTGCTTGCATATTTCTTTGCGTTCTTCAGGGATGTGGGGGGTGCGGACGATGCCGGTGCGGATGCGATATTGGATCTTAATCCCGATTATACGCCATGGATAGAGAACTTTATACAATTCAGCGAGTCTCATCTGACCATTCTATTCCTCATCCAAACAGCGATCGGCATCCTGATACTTGCGTATATTGTGCATGCCTTCCAAAAAAGAAAACGTGAAAAGGCCGAGGAGCCGCTGGAAAGCACATGAGCGAAGAGCACAGCAGTGAGTTCAATTCGGTGGATACGGCGGCGTACAGGAGCCCTATGCTTCGCTGGTCTCCGCTGGCCAAACTTTTTCTCATACTTTCACTGCTAGTGCTGGACATCGCTTCGAAAATAATATGGATGCCTGTTTTCGCATTTGTGATAGGGCTGTCCCTATTCCTTTACGGCTCCAGACTAAGGCCGCCTGTTACTTTAATGAAACTCTTTGTCTATGCTCAGGTACTCATAATAATAAGCGCCGTCATTTTTGCGATCGTAACACCGGGGGTGTCGGTCGCATCGGTGAAAATAGGCATAACGATCAACTTCACGGACGCAGGCGTTTCGTTCGCCACACTGGTGTATGCAAGATCTACCGCCGCGCTTCTTCTGCTGTACTCCTTCGCGGTCTCCACGCCGGTTCCGCACCTCGCCGACGCATTGAGGAAACTTCGGTTCCCGGATGTTTTCGTGGAGTTGCTCGTTCTGATATACCGCTACACTTTCCTCCTTATGGAGACCGCGGAGAGCATGCACCTTGCCGCTGAATGCAAGTTTGGCTATTCAGGATACAGGAGAAGCATGAACACCACGGCAAGACTGGCGGTCGGTGTTTTCATGCGGTCCCTGGATACGGCTGAAAAAGGCCAGGTCGCATTGCAATGCAGGAATTACAGGGGGGAGTTCCAAACCCTTTCATCTTTCAACAAAAAAAGCAAAGCGGCAACAGCGTTCTGCGCGGCCTTGGTATGCGCCTCCGTAATATTTTTTATCGCGCTGCAGGAAGGAGTGTTATTAATTGGATAACGAGAAAGAAACGATACTTGAAACAAAGAACCTTAGCTATAGGTATGAGGGCGGGAAACAGGCCCTGAAGAATGTGTCCGTCAAAATCCCGACAGGATGCAAGGTCGCTTTTATAGGGCCCAACGGCGCCGGTAAAAGCACGCTTTTCATGCATTTCAATGGCATACTGAAACCGACCGAGGGAGAGGTGGAGTACAATTCGAACAAGGTCGAGCACACAAAGAAAGGACTGCTTGGCCTTAGAAAAGAGGTCACGTTCGTAACGCAGAATCCAGACGATCAGATATTCAACGTGATAGTCGAGGATGATGTGGCCTTCGGCCCCTTCAACCTCGATCTTCCTCTGGATGAGATCCGTAAGAGGGTTAAAGATGCTCTGAAAATGGTGGGGATGGAAGAGGAGCGTTCAAGGCCGATACACCATCTGTCATTCGGCCAGAGGAAGAGAGTGGCCGTGGCCAGCGCGCTGGCGATGTACCCGAAGGTATTGATAATGGACGAACCCACCGCCGGTCTGGACCCTGAAATGGTGTACCGCCTTTATGAGATAGCAGATGAGGTCAACATGAGCGGTTCCACGGTCATAATATCTACGCATGATATCGAAACCGCATATTCGTGGGCGGACCTGGTGATTGTTCTTTTTGACGGAGAGGTACTCGCACAGGGAACGCCCTTTGAGGTGTTCTCTATGAAGGATGTGCTTGATAAGGCGGGGCTCTCGGTCCCGATGATCCACAAACTAAATGAGTTCATGAAAGAGAATGTTAAGGACAGCGTATACGGAAGAACGATGACGACCACTCTGATGAACATACGTCAGAACATAGAACCCGGAACGCTTTTCGTAATGAGGCCCGGGTATGAGGGTGAGACGCACGGGCGCATAGGCGTGTACGGGAGCATGTCCCGTTCATTCGCCGAAAGCAAAGACATCGCAGTGGAATTGAGGTTCAATGCCATAGAAAGATGCATAGAGGAGGTCATCGGCGGAAAAGATTCGACACTCTATCTCGATGCGTCGCTCAGCCACGTCCTTCAACATAAGCTGTCGGACGTCGCCTTGCATGGCGTGAATATAAAGACAGAAGAACGGCAGTGAACTCTTGACAGAAGTAAACCGCATACCGCAAGGAACAATTCCAGATCCGAAGAAGGAACAGATCAAAGTCCCGCTTACGAGGAAGATATTCGAGTTCCTTTCCGGTCTGCCGATGACGATCGCGGCCGGGATATTCCTCGCAATCAGCCTGGCACTCATACTAACAAAAACATCCCTGCCGATCGACCCGGCATGGGTAACGATCGCGGTATGCGGGTATCCGCTTTTCTATCTCGCCGTTTGGCGGATCATTTACAACGATGGCCTCAGCAAGATATCTTCCGCGTTACTTATATCCATCGCAGTGACCGCCGCGGTTTTCATCGGCGAGATCTTTGCGGCGGGAGAGGTCGCGTTCATAATGGCCATCGGCGCCATACTGGAAGATAAAACAGTGGAACGGGCAAAGAAAGGCATCAAACAGCTTATCGGACTGGCGCCGCAAAACGGGCGCGTTGTCAGAGAAGGTTTTGAAGAGATGGTGCGGATCGAAGACGTCATAGAAGGTGACATTCTTCGAATCCTTCCCGGCGAGGCTGTGCCGGTGGACGGCAGGATCCTCTTCGGCAATACTTCGATCGATCAGTCGATCATCACTGGCGAATCCCTGCCCGTTGACAAAGGGGTCGGCGACGAGGTGTTCTGCGGAACGGTCAATCTGTTTGGGTCTGTTGATATAAAAGCGATGAAAGTAGGCGAGGACTCCTCCCTTCAGAAGCTTATCCGTTTGGTCCGGGAGGCCGAGGACAACAAAGCGCCCATGCAGCGCATCGCCGACAAATGGGCGTCATGGCTGGTCCCGTTGGTATCTTTGATAGCTCTCGCTACATATTTCGTCACCGGGGATATCACAAGATCAGTAACGATACTGGTCGTATTCTGCCCCTGCGCCCTCGTCCTTTCCACGCCGGCAGCCATAATGGCGGCGGTCGGACAAGCTACGAAACATGGGGTCGTTATCAAATCCGGAGACGCTCTGGAACGCATGGGAAAGGTGGACACCGTCGCGTTTGATAAAACAGGAACGCTCACGTACGGCAGTCTCGTAGTCAGCGATGCTGTCCCGCTTGATACAGCCGTGAGCGGTAAAGAATTGTTAGCGGTCGCCGCATCGGCCGAAGCCTTTTCGGAACACCCTCTCGGCAAGGCGGTAGCAGCACATGCGAAGAGGCAGGGGATACGGATGCATCCCATAGACAATTTCAAAATGATGCCCGGAAGGGGAATAAGCGCAGATATGTACGGCAGGGCCGTTCTCTGCGGGAACGTTTCATTTCTGCGGGAGAACGGCATCGATCCGGACGCAGCCGCCGGCCCTCTGGAGCGGCTCCACAGTCAAGGGAAAGCAACGATACTTGTTTCGCTGGACGGCAGATGCATAGGCATCATCGCACTCTCAGATACGCTGCGGGAAACTGCGGAGAACATGGTCAGGGAAATTAAAGAAGCGGATGCTGAGGTCGTTCTTCTGACCGGCGATAACAGGCAGGCAGCGAACCACTTTTCGGAAAAGGTCGGCATAGAGGCCGTTCATGCGGAATTGATCCCCGCCCAAAAGGTAGAGCTGATACAAAAGATGCAGGATGAAGGCCGCTGCGTATGCATGATAGGCGACGGAGTGAATGACGCTCCCGCCCTTAAAGCAGCGGACGTGGGAGTAGCGATGGGGAGCATGGGCAGCGACATAGCCATCGAAGCTGCCGACATTGCGCTCATGGGCGACGACATAGCGAAGATCCCGTACCTGAAACGCTTATCCAACGCAACGGTCAGGCTGATCAGATTCAATATTGCAATTTCCATGTCCATCAACGCCGTAGCGGTCATACTTTCCATGTTCGCCCTCCTTAACCCCGTCACGGGCGCATTGGTTCATAACGCAGGTTCCGTTCTGGTCGTCCTGAACGCGGCGCTGCTCTATGACAGGAAATACATCTGAGGAACGCTGCGGATAAAGGAGTCTCGGTTCTTCACGGATTGTGTAATTAGAAAGCGCGTAATCTCTTTTATATATAAAAACACACATACACGGCTCATGGGAATCACTAATTCCCTGTTCACTGAATCACTATCACGATAAACATCGTCCGAGGACGATAGGTCATCAAAGCGCCCCAAGGGAACGGCCCTGCGGGCTCATAAGGGACAGTAATAGGATGGGAAAGAAAGCACTCCATTGCGGAAAGAACGGAGTGTGAGCGCACAGCAGAGCAGGAAGTATGGTTTTTCCCGACCCAATGGAGGGTTTACAAATGAACATAGATCCAAACACAACAAAATATATGATAAAAGCAAAGATCACCGCAGACGGCGTCGTCGAGAAACCTGACGTCGTCGGGGCGATCTTCGGACAGACAGAGGGGCTTTTGGGAGAGGACCTTGACCTGAGGGATCTTCAGAAGACCGGCAGGATAGGGAGGATAGAGGTAGAGATAGTTTCCAAAGGCGGAAAGTCGGAGGGGATAATATACATCTCGTCAAGCCTGGACCAGGTGGAGACGGTTATAATAGCGTCATCCCTTGAGACCATCGACAGGGTCGGGCCGTGCAAAGCGGGTATAAGAGTTCTCGGAATAGAGGACGTCCGCGTGATCAAGAGAGAGAAAGTGGTCGAGCGCGCAAAAGAACTCTTGAATGAGCTGATAAGCCAATCAAAGGGGTCCTCGGCGGACCTTACTCAGAGCATAAGGCAGAGCATACAGGTAGAGGAGATCACCACGTACGGAAAGGACAAATGTCCCGCCGGACCAGGAGTGAAGGATTCGGAAACGATAATTATCGTGGAAGGGAGATCGGATGTCCTCAACCTCCTGAAAGCAGGCATCAAGAACGCTATCGCAGTGGAAGGGACCAACATCCCTAAGACGGTGCAGGATCTCTCCAGAGAGAAGGTCACGACGGCGTTCGTCGACGGCGACAGAGGAGGGGAGCTGATCCTCAGGGAACTTTTCCAGACCTCCGAGATAGACTTCGTGGCCCGTGCACCTCGTGCGCACGAGGTTGAGGAGCTTTCGACCAAACAGCTGGTTAAATGCCTGCGCAACAAGATCCCCGGCGACCAGTACATGGAGATGAACGGCATCACCGTAGCTGCTGCGGAGGAGAAGGAGACCTCCGTCATTCCGTTATCCCCTCCTCTTTCGTTATCCCCTCCCGCTTCATCTTCTCCCTCCTCCGAGGAAGAAGACAGGTCAAGGAAGATCCGCGACGAGAGGAACAGAAGAGACCGCAATGATAAGAAAAGACTGCGCGAGGACGATCAAGACAACGGGAGAAAAGGCCGCGAGAGGTTCAATAGCGAAAATGTCGAGAGGTTCAAGAAGAAGGTCGAGGAGCCTGCCGAAGAGGAGCCTGCCGAAGAGGTCAAAGAAGTCGAGCACGACGAGCCTGAGGAAGAAAAACCTAGAAAAGGCAAAGAGACCACGCAGTGGACCGAAGCCCCTCCCGCCCACCGTGAGGATCAGGATGAAAAGCCGAAAAAGGGCCGTCCATCAAAACAACATGACGACGACGCCGGAAAACCTGCGAGGACACTCCGCGGGAAGAAGGACAGGAACACAAAGACACTGTCCCCGGAACAGGAAGCGTTCAGAGATATGCTGCTGGATATGTCATCCACGCACAACGCCAAACTCCTCTCGGAGGATAACTCCGTTATAAAAGAGATAGCGGTGAAGAACCTGGTGAACTCGCTCAAAGAAGATTCAGAAGGGATAGCCGTGATAGTCTTTGACGGCGTTATCTCACAAAGGATACTGGATGTTTCCGTCGAAAGAGGGATCAAGACGATCGTGGGGACACGCAAAGGCAACATCACAAAGATGCCTGCCGAGACCACAATCTTTACCAAAGAAGACCTATACTGAGAGCAGATAAAATGAAAGGCAAAAGAGCGGCGGAATCATGGGAAGACATCGAGGGGATAAAGAGCACAGAGGACATACTCATCCCCTCTGATCCACTGGACCGTGTCCTCGGCCAGGAAGAGGCCATACATCTGGCGAAGATCGCCGCCATACAGCGCAGACACCTTATGCTCGTGGGGCCGCCCGGTACCGGGAAGTCCATGATAGCAAGGGCTCTCTCGATGAATCTCCCCAAACCGAAGCAGGAGGTAAGGGTGGTCAGGAATCCCGAGAACCCCGAAAGGCCGTTCCTTGAGATACTTGACGAAGGGCAGGTGCATGATGAGGACGATATTCGCGCCGAGTCGGTCGGCCAGCTCCTGGAACCAGATCAGGCGCCCAAGAACGTCGCAGAGAGGCTGGGCTATATATGCAAAGCATGCGGGAAATACTCGCTCCCGTATGATGTGAACTGTCCTTTCTGCAACAAAAGCAAGATCGAGATGGGATCCAACTCAAACCCTTTCGGGGACCTGCTCAGCGGAATGCTGGAAGCGGCAATGCCTCAGGGCGTGGTCACCGGAAGGGAAAGGGTGAACACCACCCGTATACTGTCCGACGGGACGGAGGAGACGGTGGTCTTCGAGAGAGCGGGAGACCACATCAGGAGACTTGACGGCAAAGCCCTCCACAAGAGGAATCAGCTGAACAAGAAATCCAACCAGAAGGTGCTTGTAAAACTGAACAGGAATCCTTTCGTTCTTGCTACCGGCGCGTCCGAGACCGAACTGCTAGGCGATGTCAGGCACGACCCTTACGGAGGCCATGAAAAACTCGGAACCCCCTCGTATGAGAGGGTCACCGCCGGGTCCATCCATGAAGCCCATGAGGGTGTGCTTTTCATCGATGAGGTATCCCATCTCGGGAACCTGCAGCGGTTCATTCTGACCGCTATGCAGGAGAAGAAGTTCCCCATTGTAGGGCGCAATCCCCAGTCGGCGGGCGCAAGCGTCAAGGTTGACGATGTACCCTGCGATTTCATTCTGGTGGCCGCTTGCAACATCCAAGATCTGGAGAACATCCTCTCCCCTCTTAGGTCGAGGATAATAGGAGGCGGGTATGAGGTGCTGGTGGACACAGCGATGCCTGACAGCTCCCGTAACCGCGCAAAGTACGCTCAATTCGTAGCTCAGGAAGTGATGATGGACGGCCGCATACCTCACGCTACCATCGATGCGGTGGAAGAGATCATCGCAGAGGGAAAGACCCGCGCGAGGTCCGACAACCAGCTCAACTCGCTCACACTTAGGCTGAGAGAGCTCGGAGGCCTTATCAGAGCAGCGGGCGACATCGCGGTGATGGAAAAAGCGCCGCTGATAACCGCCGATCTGATCAAAGAGGCAAGGAAGAGGTCCAGGCCCGTGGAGGACCAGATCAGGGAAAGGTACGGTTCCTACATGAAAGGGATGTCGAAAGACGTTTCCAGCGCGCAGAAGGAGAGGTCGCAGTATTACTTTGAGAATGAGCACCTCGACGATCAGATGTTCAACTGACGGTTCAGCTTTCATATATGTTCTCTGCCGCATGGTCGAAGACGATCCGCAGGTCCAGTAGATCCGTCGCGCTGCCGCAGGCCGCATTCATGTTGGAATGCGGCGCATACGGATGCATAGATCACGAAAAGAGACTGCCGGCCACCGCCTTCAAAAAGGTCGAAGAGGCGCCCCGGTCTATGCTAACGCTGGAACGTTGTGATGTTTTTAATATGCGTTAATTAATTCAAGTGAGGATAGGATGTCGTTTCTAAAAAGGGTAATCGTCAGAATCCTCATACGTTTAGTTATGCTGGGCGTGCTGTTAGTGATAATGTATGTGTACCTCCGCGCGTATATGTAATACTTTTATGCGGGGGATCTTTCCAGCTACAGCTAACATATAGGCGCAAGCCGCAACTCAGGTTCTGGCGGGAACGCATAATCTGTGATAGCAATAACTTGGCACATACATCCAATAATTAATATGTTATTGTTGGTCTTCTGCCCACGCGGCTCACGCACTAAGACGTAAGCAATTTTTTCATCAGACAGGCACGCTGGATAAATAATCCAATATGTTCTTATAAGTGAGAAGTGTTCATTGGATGGATAATCCAAGAGGATAAGCATGGTACGGGGCAGATTCATGCAGACTGGTTTCAAAGAGCATATTCTCGCAGATTCAGGCAGAAAGGGGGCGCCATATAGATGATATCTTTGTTAATCTCACCAGAAGGTCTTAAAGTGCTCGTGGTGGGCGGCGGAAATGTCGCTCTGCGGAAATGTACGCACTTCAGAGGCGCGAATATCACAGTGGTCGCAGAGGACGCCGTACCAGGGATCGAAGAAATAGCCGGCTCTTTGATAAAAAAGAGGACTACGGTCTCGGAAGTATCCGATATGATGAAAGGATTTGATATTATCATAGCGGCGACGGACGATATGACGTTGAATTCCGAGGTAAGAGACGAAGCCCTCCGTCAGGGTCTTTACGTCAATTCCGCCCATGGCGGCGGTAATGTGGTCATGCCTTCCGTTCTGAAGAGAGAAAGATACACAGTATCCGTGTCATCGGAAGGAAAGCTTCCCGCTTTCCCCCCTTATGTGGTCGAAGAACTTGACGCCTTTCTGGACGAAAGATTCGACGTCATGTTCGATATCTTATCTGAACTGAGAAAGATGTGCGCCGGAAAAGGGACTCAGGCAGAACGCTCAGAATATTTAAGAAAGGCCGCCCGCGACCCTGAAGTGAACAGGTTCGCCGGAGAAAGGGACACGGCGTCCGCTCTGGAAAGAGCTAAAATGCTGGGGGCGCCGAAGTGATCATAAGCCTCCACGTGACGCATACGGATGCGGGGATCGAAGCCATGAGCGAGGTTGCGCAGATGATGGAGTCCAACATCACCAAATATCTGCAGAACACCATGGCCTATAATGAATATGTTATACTGAAAACATGCAACCGCTTTGAAATATACGTCGGGACGGATGACGCCGAACCGGTAAAAAAGGAGTTCGAGTCATTCATAAGGAACACCGTGCCGCGTTCAAAAGACCAGAGCATACCTTTTATTAACCAAGGAAAAGCGTCGATAAGACATCTCTTCAGAGTGTCGTGCGGCCTCGACTCTCTGATCGTGGGGGAGAATCACATTCAGGGTCAGGTCAGGGAGGCGTACGTGCGGGCCAAAGAAGAAGGGCACGTATCCAAATATCTTTCTAAACTCTTTGACAGGGCACTATCCATAGGTAAGAGAGTAAGGAACGAGACACAGATCAATCCCGGTTCCGTTTCCGTCGGGAGTGCGGCCGTGGATCTGGCCGAACAGAGGACAGGGGGGCTGGAGGGTAAGACCGTCACCATCTTCGGTGCGGGCAGCATGGCGGCGGCCATAGGAAAAAGCCTTTCAGATAAGGGCGTTCAATTGGTGATAGTCTCCGGCCGGACATTTGAAAGGGCCTCGGACCTGGCGCTTCAGGTCGGCGGTACCGCCCTGAGCAGGGAATACCTGATATCGGCCGTGTCAAAGAGCGATGTCCTGTTCGTCGCCACATCGGCCCCTCACATAATCGTCACTCCGGAAACGATAACATCCGCCGGAGAACGGGAGAGGCCGCTTCTTGTTGTGGACGTGTCGGTGCCGAAGAACGTGGATGATGCCGTCAACGATATCTCGAACGTATCGCTGGAGACGATGGACAGCCTCCAGGGGGTGGCTGCCGAGAATATAATGAGAAGAAGAACAGAGATATCCGAGGCGGAGCGCATAGTGAAAGACGAGATCGCCAAAATGGACGCTGAATATCTGGAGGAGAAAGCTAACCGCGTTATCGGGGAAATAAGCAGGAAAGCGGCCGCTGTAAGAGAAGAAGAGCTGTCCAGAGCAAAAGCGAGGGCCGTTTCGGCCGATATCGATGAGGTGTTCGAGGACATGTCGAGGGCGATCGTATCGAAGATGCTCGCAGAGATCTATGAGAACCTCAGGGTCTCTTCTCTCAGCGGGGAAAACAGTGTTATTGATGCAGCTAGGTACCTTTTCGGATTGGAGGTGAAATGATGTTCCCAAAAGACAGAATGAGACGCAGACGTTCTGACGAAAGTGTCCGCAGGATGCTGACAGAAACAAGGCTGCACAAGGATGACCTTGTGCTGCCGCTGTTTTTCGATGAAACTCTGGATTCCGTGAAATATACGGATTCTATGCCTGGAGTTCCGACATATCCGCTTAGCGACGCGGCGAAGGTCGCCGAAAGGCTTCACTCATCGGGGATCAATGCGGTCATGCTCTTCGGGATACCTAAGCACAAGGATCCAGATGGGTCCGGCGCATATTCGGAGGATGGCGTGGTTCAAAACGCTATAAGAAAAATGGGATCGTCCTCCGACCTGCTTCTCATTGCCGACCTGTGCATGTGTGAATATACGGATCACGGGCACTGCGGGATACTTTCCGGCGGAAAGGTGGATAATGATCTGACTCTGATCCAATACAGAAAGATTGCGGAATCCCTCGCACATGCGGGAGCGCAGATGGTAGCCCCGAGCGGCATGATGGACGGCCAGGTCTCCAATATAAGGGAGGCTCTGGACGGATCCGGCCATAAGGACGTTTCAATAATGGCATACAGCGCAAAGTTCTGCAGCTCGTTCTACGGCCCATTCAGGGACATAGCGCATTCCGTTCCGTCGGGATGCGGAAGGGAGGCCTATCAAATGAACCCGGCCAACGCCAGGGAGGCAATGACGGAGATGCGCACGGATATCGAAGAAGGCGCCGACATCATAATGGTAAAACCGGCGATGCCGTATCTCGATGTGATAAAACAGGCAAGGGCCGAGTTCTCCGTTCCGGTGGCGGCCTATCAGGTATCGGGGGAATACGCAATGATAAAGGCCGCGGCCGCGAACGGATGGTTAGACGAACGCAGGGCGGCGATGGAATCTCTCATTTCGATCAAAAGAGCCGGCGCCGACATAATAATATCATACTTCGCCGAAGATGCGCTGAAGGAGCTGAAACGGTGAACAGGGAAACATCATTCAGCAATCATCAGGTGATGAAAAAACTCACGCCGGGAGGAGTGTCAAGCCCCGTCAGAGCCTTTGAACCCAGCCCGGTGTACATTGAAAAAGGTAAAGGATGCATCGTGACCGATGTTGACGGTAACGACTATATCGACCTTTGCATGGCATACGGCCCCCTCATACTGGGCCATTCCCACCCCTCGGTGGTGTCGGCGGTCAAACAGCAGGCCAAAAAAGGAACCGTCTTCGGTGCGCCATCTCCCCAAGAGAAAGAGCTGATCTCCGAGATATCGGAGAGGGTGCCCTGCGCAGAGATGGTGCGTTTGGTGAATTCGGGCACGGAGGCAACCATGCACGCCATACGTTTGGCGAGAGGATACACAGGCAAACGAGGCATCGTGAAGATGAAAGGAGGGTTCCACGGTTCGCACGACGCCGTGCTGTCAGACAGTTCGCAGAGAACGCTGAAGAAAGGAATACTCTCCGGAACAGCCTCAGGCACATATACGGTCGAATACAACTCGGAGGAGCAGATGGAATCTATATTAGAAAAGAGGGACGACATCGCCGCCGTCATAATGGAGCCGGTCCTCGGGAACGCAGGCGTAGTGCTGCCTCAAAAAGACTATCTCAGGAATATCAGGAAGATGACCAAGAAGGAAGGCGTCCTTCTGATATTTGATGAGGTCATAACAGGATTCAGATTGGCACGGGGCGGGGCGCAGGAATTTTATAAAGTGAAGCCGGACCTGTGTACGATGGGGAAAATAATGGGCGGCGGTCTTCCCGCAGGTGCGTTCGCAGGGCGCAGAGAGATCATGGAGAACCTCGCCCCCGCCGGGCCGGTATATCAGGCAGGCACATTCTCCGGCAACCCGCTGACGGCCGCTGCGGGAACGGCAACATTGAAGAAGATGACAAAGGAGAAATATAAGGCCCTGAACAGGATGAGTTCGGAGCTTACGGCCGCCATATCAGATTCTTTGGAAGATAACAAGATACCTGCGGCGATGAATGCCGTCGGATCGATGTTCCAGGTATTCTTCGGTGTGAACTCGGTGAACAACGGGACCGAAGCGCAGGGTTGTGACAGGAAGACGTATGCGGATCTGTTCAGACGTATGCTTGATTCCGGGATATACATGCCCCCTGCGGCACTGGAGGTCAATTTCCTTTCCACAGAGCACGGTTCCGAACTGAAAAAGCTGTCGGAGGAATTCGACAGGAACATGAGGTGCATAACATGATCATCGGCACCAGGGACAGCAGGCTGGCGTTAGCTCAGACAGACATATTCATCGAAACGGCGGTCGCACACACCGATGAGACGATGACAATTAAAAAAATAAAGACCGCCGGAGACACGGACCAAACGTCCGAACTGAAGGACATAGGGGGATACGGGGCATTCGTAAGAGAGCTGGATAATGCCCTGGTCGCAAAGGAGATAGACGTGTCGGTGAACTCCATGAAAGACGTACCCGTCTTTAGGGACACGGAGATAATCATCGGAGCGGTCCTCCCCAGGGCCTCCTGCGAAGATGTCATCCTGCCCATGCGTATCGACGAACTTCCGTTCGGTGCGGTCGTAGGGTCATCGTCGGTCAGAAGGACGGTCATTTTGAAAAGCATGCGTCCGGACCTTGAGATCAAAGGACTGAGAGGGAACATAGACACCAGGCTCGGTAAACTTGACAGAGGCGAATATGACGCGATCATATTGGGAAAGGCAGGGCTTGACCGTCTCAGCATCAAAAGAGAGATGCACACCCTGGGCATTGATGACTTCGTACCCGCGCCGGGGCAGGGTGCGATAGCGGTCGCCTGCAGGTCGTCCGATCGTGATATCATCGACATCTTGGGAAAGACGGACGACGCCGACACAAGGGCCGAGACCCAGGCGGAACGTTCCATCATGAGGCTTATGGGCGGTATCTGTTCATCGCCTATCGGTATAAACGCAAAAAGAGAAGGGGACCGGCTGATGATAAAAGGTGTGTTCTTTGACGGAACCGTTCTCAGAAGGATCGATTCGACGGTACCTTTGGATCATACAGCCTCAGATCTGGAAAGGGTCGCCTCGGAGTTGAAGGGGATTGGAAAATGAAGGGCAAGGTATATCTTGTAGGAGCGGGGCCGGGCGACACGGATCTGATCACAGTAAGGGGTCTGAACCTTCTGAGGAAGGCGGATGTCGTCGTGTACGATGCGCTCATAGACGCCGAGATACTGAAAGAATGCGGGAGCGCCGAACTGATAGACGCAGGCAAACGAGGCGGCGACCACAAAATGAGCCAGAGCGAGATCAACAACACTCTGGTCAGGCTTGCCGCTGAGGGTAAGACGGTCGTCCGTTTGAAAGGCGGAGATCCGTTCCTCTTCGGAAGAGGGGCGGAGGAAGCCGCGGAACTCATAAAAGCAGGAGCAGAGGTGCACGTGGTGCCGGGAGTGTCGTCATCTATTTCCGTGCCGGAACTTGCCGGCATACCTCTGACGCACAGGGACCATGCCCCGATGGTGACCATCGCCACGGGTCACGAAAGATCCGATCGCGACAGCGACAGGATGGATTGGAAGAAAGTTGCAGCGACAGAAGGGACGATCGTCATACTCATGGGGATCGGCAATTCAGAGTACATATCCAAAGAGCTCATAGAAGGAGGAATGAATCCCGAAACGCCTGCGGCTGTTATAGTACGGGAGGAAGGGCGGCAGAGAGCCGAAACAGCCTCGCTGAACAAACTGCCTTCTCTGATCATCGAGAAAAGAATGAAGGCGCCGGGGATAATAGTTATCGGAGATGTCGTAAAGGAGAGGGACATCTTGGGGGATATCCATTGACGGTCATAGCGTTCACAAGACCTAAAAGGAGACTGTCGGAATCCATATCTTTGGCCGAGTCAGAAGGGTTCACCGTCATGGCGGCGCCGTCTCTTGAGATAATGCCTCGCAGCATCTCGGATACGGAACAGTTGCTCCGGACGATAAGGCGCGGTGATGTCGTCGTATTTACGTCTGCAACGGCTGCGGAGGAATGCGGAAGGTCTCCGCTGTTCAGAGATTCCGTCGCAGGTGCGCATGTCGTATCCATCGGGCCGGGAACCGCAGAGGCTTTGGAGCATTTGGGAGTGGCCACGGATTCGATGCCGGAGGAGTATAGTTCAGAAGGCATAGTCGGACATCTGCGCGGATCCGTAAAGGGGAAGAAAGTGATACTCATAAGATCGGACCGCGGCTCGCGCGTCCTTGATCAGGGCCTTGCCGCAGCGGGTGCGGAGGTCGTAGATTTTGCCGCCTATAGTCTGAAGCCCGCTGATCCAGGATATCTCAAAGAGATACTGGATGCGGGAAATATGGGAAAGATAGATGTGTTCGCCTTCACGAGTCCCCTTTCCGCACAGTCCTTTGCAGAGGCCGCTGAGAGCAGGGCCATTAAAACCGCAGACATGCTTAGTAAGGTAAAGGTTGCCGCGATAGGCAGACCTACGATCGATATGCTGACGTCTCTCGGTATAAAAGTGGACATTATCCCTGAAAGGGCAACGTTTGAGGACATGATAGCCGCAATAAAGAGGTCCTTCTCGGATCCGAGCTGAAACTCTTTGCAATTACCTCAAATCTCTCGTTGCGGTGTTCATGTTGCGCTGCTTTTTTCGATCTTTTTGACTAGGATATCATTCATGTCCGGATTGAGTCCAAGGGGTTCGGCATAGGAAACCGAAATGCTCCTGCCTCCTCTCTCCACTATCCCCCCGTTGCTGCCTGCAGGTATGCCTAATTTCTCCGGTATCTCCTCACCGATATGAGCGCCGGAAGCGAGAAACATAGGAAGTACGATCACTCTTTCGAATCCAGATGCTATCATCTCCTCGTACGAATGCTCTATGGTCGGTTCATTATATTCGTTGAAACCGACAAACACATTCCTGACGCCGGATGCTTTCAGGCGGTCGGACGTCATGTTGACAAGGTCGGCGTTATGTTTCATCGGGGAGCCATGTGCAACAAGCAATACCCCGGTGTTTTCGGAGCAGCCCATCTTCTTCAGTTTCTCCAGCAGGACCTGCGTGACGCCAGGGTCATCGCCAAAAGGCTCATTGTAATGGATCATGATGTCTTTGCCATACTTGGCCGACACAAAGCTCCCGTATCCTTCCGGTATTCCGAGTTTGCATGGTATGTCCTGTGTCGTATGCCTCCCAGACGCTACAAAAAGCGGCAGCGCAACGATCTCGCTGACGCCGTCAGCGGCCATTGAT
>WRLM01000006.1 GCA_009777615.1 Candidatus Methanoplasma cognatum | reverse complement strand
GTAAGATTTATAACTTGGACGGTTCAGTAATGTGGGAACCACCAAAACGGAGTGACGACGATTCGGCGCGTCTGAAAACACATGACCTCATGGTACAGGAACACGTCCGTTTGATACATGCCATACGAACCGATAACCCTATTAATGAAGCTGATATTCTTGCCCACTCAACGCTCATGGCCATCATGGGGCGTGAATCGGCATATACCGGTAAATTCATTACCTGGGACGAAATCATGGCCTCTCCACAAAATCTGCTTTTAGATAATTATGAGTTTGGCCCTATTCCCGGATTTAATGAAGATGTTCCTTTACCCGGCCAAACTACAAATCCTAGAACGTAGATTTACATGCTGTGGTTGGAATATAACGGCGGTTAAAGATGCTTATCGCGGGGGCTGACAGGGTGTAGACACCAGCAGCGCTTCACACGGCGAACAAGATGAATGTGACGTGTATTACTTTCATTAATTCGGCGCTTACATCGGATGTGAAAGCAATACAAGTTAAGAGCAATTCAAAATAATAGCCGTAAAAGGAGGTGCATTACATTATCGGAGATAAACAATAAAATAGCAAAAAATGACATAATGACATGATATTTCTTTAAATTGCAGTAATAAATGAAAAATATATGACAAAATGGCGTATTGGGGTGATTGGCATGAGATTTGTTTTACAATAGATGCGAAGATAAAAAAGTCCAAGCAAAATAAAAGTTCAATTTTTTTAATTTATAAAGAGATAGGAGATAAAAATTATGACAACAGTAATGAGAAGAAATCAGAATCAGGAATGGCTCCCGTTGTTTTTCAACGATTTTTTTAAAGACGACTGGAAAGTCGGAACAAGCGCAACCGTTCCGGCTATCAATGTTAAAGAATCAGAGCAAGCCTATATCGTCGAAGTAGCGGCTGCCGGCATGACAAAAGATGATTTTTCTGTGCAAATCGATGACGATAACGATTTGGTGATTACGATGGAAAAAAAGAATGACAGTAATGATGCAAACAAAGAAGCACGTTATTTACGGCGTGAGTTTACGTACTCCAAGTTCCGTCAGACAATGGTTTTACCCGATAACGTTAATAAGGAAAAGGGTCGCATATGTGGATGTGGACGGCAGCACAGGCTACACATCGGTAACACCGACGGCCATCACCGGTGGCGAGACCGGGCTTACGTCCGGCTGGTATTATGCCGACGGGACGACATTCACTTACGCAACAACGATCAACGTCAGCGGCGACGTGCATCTGATCATTGCGAACGACTGCACGATGAATACCTTCTACGTCTTTGGCCAAGGCGGCTTTACCGTCACGCCCGGAAGCAATCTGTGGATATACTCTCAGCCCGAGGAGGCTGGCCATGATATTGGCAGAGCGGACGAATCGGCCGGCATAGCCATTATTCTTCAAAGCGGTTCTTCTTTTACTAATACGGCGGCGGTCACTGCTTTGATGCAAGGAGTATTTTCTGCATCCGCTGTCACTGTTACTAACGGGGTCACCGGCACGATCGAAGGCACCGAACAAGGCGTTTGGCTTGACTCGGGCGGCACTGTCGTTAACTCAGGCACGATCAACGGGACGAACTGGGATGCGATCTATTCCGGCGGTAGCATCAGTATTTCAAATGACTCTGGCGGCACGATCCAAGGGGGCCAATACGGCATACACACCCTCGGCGGCGGCATCGTCACAAATTCAGGCGCGATAGTCGGTAATGATTATTACGGGATCTTCGCCGAAGGCACCCCGTTCTCTGTTACGAATAACTTCGGCAGCCTCATACAGGGAGGGGACATCGGTATCCTGATCGATCAAGACGGCTATGTCAATAACAGCGGTACGATCGAAGGGTTTACACAACAGGGCTGGAACGGGAGCGGCATAGTTTTTGTTAACGGGAACGGCACAGTTGTCAACTCCGGCACCATCACCGGCCACCTCTACAACGGCATCTATGCGGAACTCGCTGACGTGCACATCACAAATGAAGTAGGAGGAACGATCCAAGGCCCCAACAACGGCATAAACCTCGGTTCCGGCGGAACGGTCATCAATAACAACGTGATATACGGCGGGAACTATAACGGCATATATGCATATGACGGCCAAGGCATCTCTCCCAGCGTTACCGTTACCAACGCCAGCAGCGGCACCATAGAAGGCGGGAACAGAGGAATATTCCTGGATGCCGATGTGGCCGGCAATATCGACAATGAAGGCCGGATAACCGGGAACATCTATTACGGCATACATGCCGTGACATCCGCCAATGTTGAAAACAATACGGGGGGTGTGATCACCGGCCCCGGCGGAGTGTACATCGGGAACTTTGCCAGCGGCGACGAGATCGAGAACTCCGGTCTGATACAGGGTACGATGTTTAGCGGCATCGAAATCAATGCCGGAAGCGATATCCTGATAACCAACAACGCTGCCGGGATAATCTCAGGCGAACGCTACGGCATATACCTCAATGTCAGCGGATCTGTGCACAACTTAGGCGGCATCGCCGGCAACCTCTGCGGCATCTGCGCTGAGGCGTCCGCAAACATCGAAAACGATACTGGCGGCGTGATCACCGGCCCCAGCGGAGTGTATATCGGAGCTGGCTCAACCGGCGACGAGATTGAGAACTCCGGTCTGATACAAGGTACGATGTTTAGCGGCATCGAAATCAATGCCGGAAGCGATATCCTGATAACCAACAACGCTGCCGGGATAATCTCAGGCGAACGCAACGGCATATATCTCAACGTCAGCAGTCAGGTGCACAATGAAGGCGGCATCGCCGGCAACCTCTGCGGCATCTACGCTGAGGCGTCCGCAAACATCGAAAACGATACTGGCGGCGTGATCACCGGCCCCAGCGGAGTGTACATCGGGAACTTTGCCAGCGGCGACGAGATCGAGAACTCCGGTCTGATACAAGGTATGATGTTTAGCGGCATTGAAATCAATGCCGGAAGTGATTTCCTGATAACCAACAACGCTGCCGGGATAATCTCAGGCGAGCGCTACGGTGTATGTCTAAATGTCCACGGTTCTGTTTATAACGAAGGCGGCATCGCCGGCAACCTCTGCGGTGTCTACGCCGTGACCTCCGCCGCGATCGACAACGCTGCCGCCAGCATCATCACCGGCCCCACCGGAGTGTACATCGGGGTCGGCTCAACGGGCGACGAGATCGAGAACTCCGGTCTGATACAAGGTACGATGTTTAGCGGCATTGAAATCAATGCCGGAAGTGATTTCCTGATAACCAACAACGCTGCCGGGATAATCTCAGGCGACCGCTACGGCATATATTTCTTTGTCAGCGGATCTGTGTACAACGAAGGCGGCATCGCCGGCAACCTTTACGGCATCTACGCTGAGGCGTCCGCAAACATCGAAAACGATACTGGCGGCGTGATCACCGGCCCCAGCGGAGTGTATATCGGAGCTGGCTCAGCCGGCGATAAGATAGAGAACTCCGGTCTGATCCAAGGTACCGTATGGGACGGCATCTACCTTGTCGCCGGAGGAGAGGTCTATAACTACGGCGGCGAGATCAAAGGCAACACATATGGCATACGCGCAAACGCTGGAACGGTGATTGAGAACTGGGACCTCATAACCGGAGATGTCCTTCTCTCAAACGACGTGAACAGAGCGGCGTTCGCCGCCGACAGCGTGATAGACGGAAACTTCACTATCGGTTCCAACGCCAACTCTGCGCTGGACTTCATAGGTTCGCCCAACCTGGTCACAATGGTATACGCAACGGTCAACGGCGCCGCGGACATAGGCGCCGCGGCTGTGGACATTGACTCGGCCGGTCCGCCGGCGGGAATGCTGCCCGGCGGCAAGATGATCCTGATCGACGGAAGCGCCGGAACGATGTCCGGAACTCCGGCGAACCCGACGCTCGCTGTCGGCGGATACGACCTCCGGATATCGGTTGTGAGCGACCAGCTGATCGCAGAGGTGTTCATTCCGGTCGTCACGATGAATTACGTCATAACCGCAACCTCCGATTCCATGACCTCCATATCTCCCAACGGGAAGACGGCCGTACAGAAGGGGAACGATATCACGTTCGTCTTCTCCGCCAATACCGGTTTCTACATCGACGCGGTGATAGTGGACGGCGTACAACTTTCGCAGACGGATATCCGCCGCGGGTCGTACAGCTTCTATAATGTGGATATGAACCACTCCATACAGGTCACCGGCAGGACCACAAGGGTCGGAGGGGACATAACCCTGAACATCGGGGCCATAGAAGGCAGAGGCTACGCCGAATACAGCGTGGACGGAGGAGTGAGCTTCACGAGGTACACATCGACGGTGGTCCTCTCTGAAAACACGGACCTCATCATCAGGGCCGTCGCCGAGGGAGGATACGAGTTCAAAGAATGGAGGGAAGGGAGCGACGTCTACAAGACATCCGTGGTGACCTTCTATTCCAACGCGGAAAGTGTGGACATGGTCCTCTGCTTCTCCGGCGGCGACAGCGCCGGCTACTGGATATGGATAGCTGCTGTGATAGCCGTCGCGCTGATACTGCTGATCTCGGCCTTCCTTATCTTCGGGAGAAAGAACTCGTAAGAAGAACGAAGCCGACAGCAACGGACAGAGCATGCGGAAGGGAAAACACCCCTAAACAACTTAACAATCTTTCTTTATGGTCACGGGGCGCCGTCCCCGGTATTTTTATTTCCCGGATGAGGCCGGCTTCTGTGTCATCTTCTCTGTCCGGGAGCGCAACGGCAGTCGGACGTATGCCGCAGCGCTGTTGTAGAAGGAAAGAGATTTAAAATCGGCTCTTCCTTATCATGCCTATGGCAGAAGACACGCCGGACAAGAAGATAATGGCCGGAATGAAGGCAATGGACGAGGGGGACTTCAAGAAGGCATATTCGCACTTCAAAAAACTTGCGGAAGAGTATCCGAAGAATGCGGAGATTTGGTATTACAAAGCGGAATGCGGGAATTATGCATCAGGAATGTTCGGTGCTAAGGTTTCCCCCGAAGAGATCATGGATTCTTATAAGAAAGCGATAGAGCTGGACGGAGACAAGGTGGAATACTACCAGTCATACGGCTCGTTCTGTATCTCCGTGAATAAGTACGACGAGGCCGAAAAAGCATACAATGAGGCAGCGCAGATCGACGAGTCGCTGGAATCGTCGCTTTACTCTGAGTTCGCCATCGAGTACTTCAACAATGTCATGGCAACCTACGGAGAAATAATGGAGGACCCGAAGGCAAGGGCGCCGTATGCCAAGAAAGCTCTGGAATACATGCTCAAGGCGCTGGAGATATCTCCCGAAGAAGCGAAGGGCCTGTTATAAGGTCAAAGAAAGACCCAGTGCGGAAAAGTGATAGAAAGGATGGTAGCGAGGGGTCGATTTGAACGACCGGTCTCCGGGTTATGAGCCCGACGGGATATCCTGGCTACCCCACCTCGCTGTTATCCCCTCCTACTGCTATTTGATATAAAAACTTTGCACAGCCTGCTCTGACTGCACAGTTCACGAATTCCGTAGCTAGAACACACGCGGTCCGTCTGATACAGTGTGCGGCAGGTTTATCGGCATCGTGTAACGAAGGACCGTATCCCTTCGTCAGAAGAACTTCTTCAGGAACAGGAGGTCCTGTATCTTGCCTTTTATCGTTATCTTCTTCGTGATGTACGCTTTCATCGGCCTGAGGGTGCCGTCTATGAGCCCCTGGAGACTTTCCGGTGTGGTGTAGAGGGTCACGTCGGCCTCGTCAAGCATCTGCGGCACGAAATCCTCTATCCGGGCATTCTCCAGCCTCATTGAGTAATGCTCCGTACCGAGGTCGATGTTGAACGTTTTCTTCAATGGCATTATCTCTTCTCTTGCCAGTTCATCCTTCTCCATCTTCCCGTGGAACTTGTCAATAAGTGTCTGAATCGATGCTTCCATGCTCATGATCTCACCAGTCGCTGATCTTGGTGTTCTTCGAAACGGTCATCATCTGTCTCACCGGCTCCCATGAACAGCGCGTATGTGGGGGAGGAGTTCCGTTATCTTTTATCCATTTTTCTATGAACTCCATCGTACAACGGTCGCTCGGATAGCCGCTTCCGATATCGGTTCCCAGTTCATTTTGAATATCGGCGATCATCCTGTCCCGGGTCACTTTTGCGACAATGGATGCGGCGGAGACTATCGGAAATATATCGTCGGCCTTGTGTCTGGCTATTATCACCGCATCTTTCATCATTCTGCGCATCTCTTTTGAAAAGGACTCCTCGTTCACATCCGGACAGTCCGCGTACACAGAAGACGGGGACAGCGCCGAACAGGCCTCGACGAACATCCTCAGTTCGATCTCGTTCAGCGACATCTCTTTCCTCCTGCCGTCTATCTCCGCCGCGGACGCGCAGACGACGCTGACCCCGCAGACGCTGACTATCCGGTCATACATGCGTTCCCTTGTTCTGGGAGAGAGCTTCTTCGAGTCCTTCACTCCGATGTCGATGAGCGCCCTGTCCGATACCGAACAGACGGCTCCGACCACCAAAGGGCCGAGCACGGAGCCTCTTCCCGCCTCGTCGACGCCGCACAGCATGCGTTCCGATAGAACATACGATATGATATTTCTTGTTGCTACCTGAACTGTTGTAACTCTATACTTTTTAAGTTAAAACGGATATTACGCCGCATGACTTTGAAGTGCGATGTGCAGTATCGGAAAGGCGATACGTGGTCCAAGCTCACAAAAGTAGGCGTTACCGGCGTAAGGAAGCCGGTGGTCGTAAAGAGAGAAGGGATCAGCAGCGCCCTGAACGGAGCGCTGAACTGTTCAATAGACATTTTTGTGGATCTTCCGGCAGAGCAGAAAGGATCCCACCTGTCCAGGAACGTGGAGGTCCTCAGCGATATCGTGGAAGAGAGCATAAGGGCGCCGGTGACCGGCCTGGAGAACATGGCATGCGGCATGTGCAGGAAACTGCTCGTCCACCATGAATATGCCAGAACGGCGAATGTCAGTATAGAGGCGGAGTACTTCCGGGAGAGCAGGACCCCCTTGGGAAGGGAAACGCTGGAGATATACAAGCTGCTGGCGGGCGGGACCGCCGTGAGAGGGGAAAGGATACGGAAGACGATCGGCGCCGAGGTGATAGGGATGACGGCGTGTCCGTGCGCCCAGCAGACCGTGTCGGAGATGACGGGCTGCGGCGGGACAGCGGTGATGTCCCACAACCAGAGGAACGTATGCACAGCCCTGTTCACCACGGATGAGGGCACTGATGTGGAGGCGGATGAGATAATCGACATCATACAGGGAGCGTTCTCTTCGCCCACGTTCGAACTTCTTAAAAGAGACGACGAGGGGCAGGTCGTGATCAACGCCCACGCCAACCCGAAGTTCGTGGAGGATGTGGTGAGGAGCGTTCTGGAATCCATCGTCGAAAAGTATGAAAAGCTCCCGGACAACGTGGAGATAACGGTGAAGAGCGAGTCGGAGGAATCCATTCACAAGCATGACGCATTCGCGGAGAGGACCGCGACGCTGGGTGAACTCAGAGAAGAATATAAAAGAAAGATCACTCGGTGATCTTCTCAAGTTTTTTCTCCAGCACGGATATGTCGGAGATGTAAACGCCTTCCGGGCATTCCATATCGTTAAGACAGCCTGTCCAATACACTACGAGACCCGGGCCGAAGAGATTTGTGTACGGGCAGAGCTGCTTTCTTGAGTTGAAACGGAACTCGACATTATCGCCGAACGACGCCTTGCTCTCGATCCAGCATATCTTCTTCCCGTCATAGAGCATCGGCTCGTCAAGCAGACAGTCGGGGGTCTTCTGTCCCTCGCCGCGAAGATCCTCTTCCGTTCTGTATTTGATGTTCTGCTCGTCCAGCCAGTCTTGGAGCAGCGTCTCTCCCCATACCCCCCGCTCCTTCTGCCTGTCGTTGGCGTCCGGTGAGTATACGAAATCGTTCCTGACCACATCCCTGACCTCGTCGGCCGTCTGCTGGCTTTCAAGCAGTTCCGGCGTTTTTATGAATTCCCAGAACTGTTTCCTGCTGGCCCCGTCCTCCAGAAAAATGAACATCGCGGTCAGTATGGGAGGGAACCTGTATTTGTCGGAGATGTTCATGATCGTCCTCCCCCTCTTCCATTCCCTGAGCATATCGGGGGCCTTCTGTTTGATGAAATGGAAGCGCTTTTTAACGTCCCTGCTTGTCTTCTGGGTGTACAGTGTTTCAAGCAGCCTTTGATCGTAACCTTTCTCGAGAAGTCTCTCTATGTCGTCCGGCCTGTTCAGGGAGTCGTAGAGCTTCTTGTATTCGTCGTATTCCATCGGATCACTTCAATTTCTCGCAGAGGTCTTCCACAGCCGAGATGACCACGTCCTTCACCATCGATGTGGGCGGGCAGTAAGCATTCTCGGCGCGCACAAGGAGGTCTTCCGCTGTCACTCCCGACATTATCGCAGAAGTAAGCCAGTTGATCCTGCCGGTGGCCCCTTCGCCTGCGATTATCTGTGCGCCCACTATTCTGTGCGACGCCGCATCGGCAAGCACTTTCACAGTCATCTTCTTTGTGTCCGGATAATACCTGGCGCGGGTAAGGCCGTCGGCCTTTCCGCAGACCAGATCCGCTCCGTACCAGGACGCAAGGCCCAGCGACAGCCCCGTGCCGGCTATTTCCATTTCGTCTATCACGCTCACCCACGGGCTTGCTACCGGCCCGTACAGAGCCTTCCCTCCGGCGGCGTTCTTGCCGGCGACCTTGCCCTGCCTGACGGCGGACGACCCGAGCTGGCTAACGGTCGGACCGGGCATGGCGGCGGACGAGCACTGTATTATGTCTCCCGCGACGTATACGTCCGGGACGATGCGCCCCCTCTTATAAGGCTGGAGCGAAGGCGACACGATGACCCCTCCGAGCTGGCCGATGTCAAGACCCAGCTGTTTGGGGATCTCTGTGTTGGCTCTTACGCCTGTAGCGAATATGACCATGCCGCAGGGATATTCTTTGTTCCCTGCGGTGACCCCGCTTACCTTTCCGGCGCCGTTGACAGACTGCACCGGTGAATTGAGCGCGAATACGATCCCTTTATCTTCAAGATATCTCTGGACCTCGTCTGCCATATCCTTATCGGCGATGCGAGGTAAGATCTGGTCCTGCATTTCGACGACGGTCACATCCTTCCCGAGATGCGAGAATGCAAGGGCCATCTCCAGTCCTATTGTCCCCGCCCCGCAGATCACGATGCTTTTGACGCCTTCGGCATATGATTGTATGTTCCGACCGTCCCTGAGGGTCCTTACGCCGAACACCCCGTCAAGATCAACGCCGCCTATCGGAGGTATGAACGTTCTCCCTCCGGCGGCTATGACCAGCGAATCGTATCCGTAGGTCTTACCTCCGGCGGTCACAGTTTTCGCGGAACCGTCCGCGGAGTCTACTTTGGTCTGTGTCAGAACATCTATCATCTTCTCTCTGGAATAGTGATCGGGTGTACGCATGATCACGTTTTCCCACGCGATCTTCCCCTCCACCGCCCAAGGTATGACGCAGGGAGAGTAAGCTATGTCCGCATCCTCTGTGAAAACGGTTATCTTTGCGTCAGGATCGGTCTTTCTGGCGGAGGATGCCGCTGTGATCCCCGCCGCGCCCGAGCCTATTATGACAATCTCTCTGACCATCTATCTACCTGTCGGCTGGATTGAATGGCATCATATTAATATTTCCTCAGCGACGGAAAATTAAGATAACGGCCCGGTATCAACTTCCGATTTTGTAGCTCGATTTGCGGCAGCGAGCCCCTGAGATTTGTTGAATGTCACGGCCGACCGCGTTCTCGCGCTGAAAGATGCGTTCAGAGTCCAAAAGGCTCCATCGACAAGGCATATATGCTTTCATCGATGGGGATTCTCGCACCACTGCCGATAGGTGCGGACACTGTCGTGCGGGACATCAAGGGCTCCACCGCATACCGGATGAGCTTGCCGGGGCAATTTTTTGACACAGGCCATACGCTCTGCCGCTTCGAGTGTTATCCATTGATTTCCCATCGAATGGACTTCGTTTGATAATTATCAGTCATATTTGGCAAAGAAGAAAAACACAAACAAGATTTTATTTATAAATTGACCAATATGATATATTGAAATAACATATGGATCAGAGTACAACGCTTGTCTTCAGAGGAAAGAGGTTCGACTTTCACACATTGCCAATAGATATACTCCCTGACATCCTTGCATTTGAAAAACTGATAAAACATTGTGCAGCAAAAAAATACATGGAACAGCACCCTCAAAGGGAGCGGTTACCAAGGGGGTTCAAAGAGCAGGTTTCAATAGGTATTTCTAAGATATCGCCAGGATCAACAGAGGTGGGACTCTCTTTCACAGTTTATGGACAGCAGCATATATCTCTGACAGATGAGGAAGCGTGCTATTATCAAGCAGTCGATGAGATTATAAACGCCATCGAAGTGATAGAGGAAGGCAACTCGGAACTGCCCGAAGAGTGGGCGCCTTTCTTTGATAAGTTTGGGCGCAGCCTCAAGGAAGGCGAAGAAGTCATAATACAGAGCGGCAGAAGAAAGGCGGAATTCAACAAAGCAAGACGCCATAGGATACTGGCTACAACCCGTAAACCCTTTACGGATGAAATACAGCTATGGGGGATAGTCAGTAACATAGATCTGGAACATGATAAGATTATAGTTATCTCCTCCGAGGGGGGAGTATCACTGCCCGTGGATATTGATATGGATATTTGGTCCAATTACCTCATAGGGCAGGTATCTAACAAAATAAGTCAGACAAAGATCTATATAGAAGGAATCGGCAACTTCAGCGGTGTCGGTAAATTGCTTTCAATAGAAGAGGTAAAAGATATTCAGCTGTTAGACCCACTGGATATACAAGCTAGGATCGAAGAACTCTCTCATTTGGAGGATGGCTGGCTCGATGGGACTGGTAAAGGGATTTTGAAGGACGGGGCGAAGAGAGTCGCAGAGCTTTTCGCCCTATGCTATGAAGAAAAACTTCCAACGCCTCACATATTTCCAACCGAAGATGGCGAACTTCAGGCAGAGTGGTCTATCGGCGTCAGCGAGTTGATACTCAGAGTCAATCTCGAAACGCTGATTGGACGGGTTGTCGCGATAGACACTGAAAATGATTCTGAAAAAGAATATGAATGCAACTTGTCTGAAAAGTTGAGCTGGGACCGCATCAATTCGTCTATATCGGAGATGGTCAATGGAAAATGATGCCCTCTTGTTGCGCCAGGTACATCCAAGCTTCATTCAAGCGGGAAATATAACATCCCAAGTATTCACGCTCCCAAAAGGAGGGTCATCACTTTCCGTATATGATGGCGAGATGATCACGCCTGACGATGCCTACAACCACTACACAAAGGTTCTGCGTAATGCATCCTGTGGCGTTGTTGCGGTTTCCAAAGGAGAATGTGAATCCCAAGGGCTGTCGGTAATAGAAGACAGGGTTCCATATCCCGAACACATTAGTATACTTTACAACAGTAAATCAAGCAAAGAATCCGATAGAATAGCCATAAAATTAAAAAGGCTGGCGACAGACCGAGGTTGGTTATTTGGTCCGATCCGCTGAAGTTAAAAAAGCTAAAACAGAAGCCCCGCAAAAGCCTACAGTAATTAGTGAATCTCATGACTCTGCGTTGGATGAAGTTGTAATGGAAGTAAGAACTACAAATGGCGAAACAGTTAATGTAAGGGCTACACAATATAAAGTGGCGGATGCACTCTCTGAACAAGGGATATTTGGAATACGAAGAAAAGCTATGGAATATATACCCGACCCGCTTCCTCAAAGAGAGAATGAGATAAATTTTGGAGTTCGAAAAAAAGTTGTTGAAGATACGCCAACGGGCGGCGAGACATCGAACATCCTTGCCAATTGGGGATACAGAGAGAAAGCTAATGAGGGCACACTCATATGCAGAAAACCAATAATAACTGATAAGAAGTCAACATCTCCAAAAGAAACCTGCCAAAAAGTCGTAGCTGTGGTCGCTGCCTTTAGCACACTATCTGCAGGCGCGTTTATAGATTTTTACAAAGACATGTCACATCCTCCTGATGCGTTACGCTGGGACATGGGGGAAGCACCGCTGTCTGATGGTGTGCCCTATGCAGCTGAATACCCTCCACCTTTTGATCCATTACCATTTTACAAGAAGGCCCTCTTATATGATTACTATATAATAGGCAAATGCGGAAACATAGATGAGGTAAGGGATGCCATCAGAGAGCGACAGTTTTCTATCCTCGACAATATAATTATGCCGTTGGATCCCGAAGGCACAGTGAATCTGGCTAAGAAGGTGCTGTTCATGCACGGCGGCGTTAGTATGGAGGACTGCATCGCTGTAAACATGCTATACGAAGATTATTACCATGATGGAAGTGATTTCTCCGAGCGGGTATCATCCGAGCTTGGAGACCTTTGCGAAATGGTCTCCGGCGCCGCCGAGACGCACAAAGGATTGATACACGAATATGACGATTGGAAAGACTTCCTGCACAATGGCAACCTCACGGACCTCACTGTTGAACTGAATGGCGAAGAGATAGCAACAAGCAATGCACAGAATTATGTCGACGCAGTGTTGGCAATTTACGGCGTAAGCTTTGCCAAAGCAGTTGAACTCTTTGTCAAAAATAATGACGGGGACATAGGACTTGGGCTTGCGGAAGCGAAGGCTTGGGCAGCATATAAAGCCTGGTTTGCTCCCCAATAAAATGGGCTGCAGGCACTTTTCAGCCAAGGATGATCTTGAGCGCATAGGAAGCGAAACAAAAATACGCCCGCCGCCGATATTCATCAGTCAACCCCCCCGTTACATCTTCGTGTCAAGACCCAAGTTATGAAACGTCAAGGCCGGAATTGATAATGATTAATAATCAGGAGCATATGCTCAGGACAGGCACGGAAATGAAAGAAAAAAGATCGCCGTCTCAGCTTGAGGCGTGCTGGAAAGAGAAAGACCTGATATCCGGCAGGGTGTCCGATGCGATGGTAATGATAATGCGCACGAACGGATGCTGCTGGGCAAAGACAGGGGGCTGCACAATGTGCGGATACAGGCAGGCGTCCCTGAGCCGGGTGACGGAGGACGATCTCAACAGACAGGTCGACGAGGCACTGTCAAAATATAATGAAGAGGGATTCGTCAAGATATACACCTCCGGCAGCTTTCTTGACGAGAACGAGATACCTCTCTCCATAAGAGAAAGGATATTGAAAGAATTTTCCGGGTGTGAAAGGATCCTTTTCGAAAGCCGCCCCGAATTTGTAAAAGAGGAGACGATAGCAGCGCTCCCCAAAACGATCACGATCGCGCTGGGTCTTGAGAGTTCCGACCCCGATGTCTTGGCAACTTCGATCAGCAAAGGGTTCACTCCGGATGACAGCAGAAACGCCGGAATGATCATCAAAGGGGCGGGCCTGACCGTCAGAACGTACCTTCTGCTGAAGCCGCCCTTCCTCACGGAATCGGTGGCTATGGAGGATACGATCAGATCGGCTCTGTTCGCGGATGAGTTCTCGGACGAGATATCCATAAATCCTCTGAACGTTCAGCGCGGAACGTATGCGGAGAGACTGTGGAGGGCGGGGGAACTGAGGCCGCCGTGGGTGTGGTCACTGACAGAAGTTCTGAGGAAACTATCCGGCGCCGTGAACGCCAGATTGATGTCCTCTCCCTCCGGAGGGGGGACCATGAGGGGCGTGCACAACTGCGGTAAATGCGACAGGAACGTTCTGGAAGGGATCGAGAAGTTCTCATTCTCGCAGGACGTGAAAGACCTTGACGTCAAATGCGACTGTATAAAGGATTGGCAAACGTATTTGGGATTGGAAAGGATACTTGGTACGGCGGCGGACCTTGACAGAAGGTTCGACAACGACCTTGCTTTGGGAAGTGCGAAAGATGGTTGAGTACGATATTAAAAAAGGATGGTTCAAGAATATAGAAGGGGATCTTCTGGAAAATATGATGAAAGATGTCTTCGGCAACGCGTCCAAGAAAGGGGATGCGCTCGTTTCGTCATACGGGGTGCTGGAAAGCATAACTGTGAAGGTGATCGGCAAGGATAAGCTTGAAGTGGTCACCGCCAGCAAGGAAGGGAAGATGGCAGACAGCGACATCCTTGACAGCAAGAGGAAGCTGAATGTGTTCGTGGAGAAAGCAACGGGCTTCGACGCGAAGGCACGCATGAAGAGGGCCCAGGCAAAGGCGAAGAGCGGTGAGCTCTGAAGGCCAGTATTCACCCGGGTCGGTCGGACCCCCTGATCTTTGATAGTTCGAATATTCATGGGAATAATTCCTCAACATTTCTGGGAATAATTCCTCAACATTTCTGGGAACAGGTCTCCTCCAGCAGATCAGGACGGAGCCGTCCTCTTAAGCATAAGTTCCGCATTGGTTTAAGATCATGTATAGGCAAGCGGGGGTGTAATTAACATGCCCGATCAAGAGAACATAAGCCGCTTTTATCAGTAGCTTTTAAATATAACCCAATTATACCACTTTTAGATTGGACATGCAGCATGTCCGACCAGACGCACCGGGCAATGCCTTGAGCAACCCAAGTTCACTCATGTCGAGTTCTCGAGATGAATATGGCGTCACGGTCGGAACATCAAGACGCGTTCGTCAATAAAGCGCGAGGTTAGCGAAGACACCCTCGCAGGAATGTGAATAAATGTCACAGAGGAGACGTCCAAAGAGAGGATCCAGGGCATTCGGCCCTAGGAAAAGAGCGAAGTCGCAGACTCCGAGGCTGGACTCGTGGCCGGAGATCGGCGGAGCACCTAAGATACAGGGGTTCGCCGGATATAAGGTCGGGATGACGCATGCGTTCATCGTCGACAAGAGGGCCAAGAGCACAACGTCCGGCATGGAGCTTCAGATACCGGTCACGGTTGTCGAAGTGCCGCCCATGAAGGTGGCCGCGGTAAGATTCTATGAGAGCAGCATAATGGGTCTCAAGACGGCAGGGGAAGTATGGGCAAAAGACATCGACCCCCTGCTTTCAAGGAGACTGAACACGCCGACCAACCATGATGAGTCATCATTCGGAAGGTATGAGGGGCTTGACGTCGAAGACGTCCGCATCCTCGCATACACTCAGCCGAAGATGGTATCGGGGGTTCCGAAGAAGGTCCCCGATCTGATGGAGCTCAGGATCGGCGGCGGGAAGACCGAAGACAGGGTCAAGTATGCAAAGGAGATCCTGGGAAAAGAGATAGCACTCAAGGATTTTGCGGCCGAAGGCGCACTGATAGACGTGATCGCGGTCACGAAAGGAAAAGGGTTCCAGGGAGTTACCAAGAGATGGGGGGTCAAGCTGCTCTCGCACAAGAACAGCAAGCACCGCCGCGGCATCGGGAACCTAGGCCCCAAGAGGCCCGGTTATGTAAGAAGCACCGTTCCGGCATCCGGTCAGATGGGATACCACCAGAGAACGGAGTTCAATAAGAAGATAATAAAAGTGGGACAGGACGGAGGGGAGGTCAACCCCAAGGGAGGTTTCCTCAACTACGGAGAAGTAAGGAACACATATGTCCTGATACACGGATCCGTTCCGGGACCCACAAAGAGACTGATAAGGCTCAGGGACGCCACAAGAGCGCCCAAGAAAGCCGACATCTCGGCCGCAGATGTGACATACATCTCCACCGAGTCAAAGCAGGGGGCATGAGAAATGGCACAGACTAATGTTTATTCCGTAAAAGGAGAGGTCTCCGGAACCATCGACGTCCCCGAGGTGTTCTCGTCCGAGTACAGACCGGACATAATCAAGAAAGCGATCCTGGCCGCCGCGGCGAACAAGAGACAGCCTTATGGACCGGCCGAGAGATCGGGAATGAGGCACTCGGTGAGCACATGGGGCAAAGGAAGGGGCGTAGCCCGTGTCCAGAGGCTCCATGACGGAAGGAGGGCGACGGAGTCCCCCAACAACGTGACCGGAAGGAGGGCCCACCCTCCGCGCCCGGAGAGGAAATGGGAACAGAAGGTCAACAAGAAGGAATTGAGAGTGGCGCGTTTTTCCGCAATTGCGGCAACAGGCTGCGCCGACTGTGTCAGAGAGCGCGGTCACCAGTTCGATGACTCTGTTTCGTTCCCCATCGTCATAGATGACGAATTCCAGAATATCGCAAGCACGTCTGAGATAAACGACGTGTTCGACAGCATCGGCATAGGTTACGATGTGGAGAGGGCAAAGGAAGGCCGCAAGATCCGCGCAGGCAGAGGGAAGATGAGGAACAGGAGATACAGAACTCCGACCTCCATCCTGATAGTGGTGTCCGACAGGGACGCGCCGGTGTTCAAGGGAGCAAAGAACCTCCCCGGAGTGGATATCGAGTCGGTCAGCACCCTCAACGCAGGCATACTCGCACCCGGCGGGGACGCAGGCAGACTCACGGTATACACCAGATCGGCCATCGCCGAGATAGGAGAGTGGACGCAGTGAAACAGAGCGACATACTAATCAGACCGTACGTTACGGAAAAGACCCTCAATCTGTTGTCCGGCACCCCCACTCAGAGATTCAGGGACGGCAACAAGATAGAGTTCATTGTACACAGGCACGCCAATAAAGCGGACATAAAAACGGCCTTCGAGGAGCGTTTCGAAGTGAAGGTCGAAGCTGTGTGGACGAAGATACAGAAAGACGGCAAACACGCCATCATCAAGCTCGCGGAAGGCTACTCTGCGGAGGATGTAGGTATGAGGGTCGGAGTGTTCTGAGGTGATCGAATGGGAAAGAGATTGATTACACAAAGAAGGGGGCGCGGCGGACCGCAATACCGCTCGCCCAGCCACAGACACGTGGACGACGTCAGACTCCCCAGCTTCGATGAGGGAGTAGGCACGATAAAAGACCTAATTCAGGCACCCGGAAGGACAAGCCCTCTTGCGGTCATAGACTTCGGCGGGGTCACGGACTACCAGCTCGCGGCCGCCGGCATGAAGGTCGGACAGAAGATATACGTCGGGGGCGACAGGATCGCACCGGGCTGCATAACCCTCCTGTCCAGGATACCGGAGGGAACGGCTATCCACAACATCGAATCGAAACCCGGCGACGGAGGAAAATATGCCAAGACCGCCGGGTCGTCGGCGACCGTCGTCACCAGAGGAGAGAAGGTCATGATACTCATGCCTTCAGGAGCAATGAAGGAGTTCAACCCCAGTTGCCGCGCGGTGATAGGTGTCGTTGCAGGTGGAGGGAGAGGAGACAAGCCTCTCGCCAAAGCCGGAAAGAATTACCTGACGCTGAGGTCAAGGTCCACCGCTAACAAGAAAGTAAGCGGTGTTGCGATGAACGCAGTGGACCACCCCCACGGCGGAGGAAGCCATCCCCATGTGGGCGGGCCGAACTGTCAGAAGAGGACCGCATCGCCGGGACAAAAGGTAGGTTTCCTGCCTAAGAAAAAGAGGAAGTGATTCTGAATGGCAAAGAAGATAATTGCAGGATCGGCAAAGGCCACCAGGAGGAGAACCAGGAAGAAAGCATCGGCGATCCAGGCGAGGAGGAAGAAAGAATTCCTCTATCGCGGATTCACGATGGAGGAGCTTCTGGCCATGTCCTTTGACGAGATACTGGGCATTCTTCCTTCAAGGGCCAGGAGGACGTACCTCCGCGGCCTTAACTACGAGCAGCAGCTGCTGTTCGATAAATTGAAGGTTGCGGAGGAGCCGGTCAGGACACACCGCAGGGACCTGCCGATCATACCCCAGTTCGTTGGGAAGAAAGTGAGCATATACAACGGAAAGGAATTCAAAGAGTTCGAGATAAAGCCGGAGATGATCGGCCATTTCCTCGGAGAGTTCATACTTACGAGGAAGCCGCCCCAGCACTCCGGACCCGGAGTGGGCGCGACGAGGTCCTCGAAGTTCATGCCGCTGAAGTGAGGTGTCAAAATGGCTAGGAACAAATACTACACAACGCCGGCCGACCCGGACATCTCCGCAAAGGCCGTGGCAAAGGATCAGCCCATCTCGCCTAAATTCGCAAGGGAGGTCGCCGGAATGGTGCGCGGCATGAAAGTAGAGACAGCGGTCGCGGCGCTCGAGGAGGTAATAGCCCTCGAAAGGCCGGTACCTCTGAAAAGATACAACAAGAGAGTGTCGCACAAGAAAGGCGTCGGGCCGGGGAGATACCCCGTGAAGGCGTCGAAGGCTATACTCGCAGTGATAAAGAGTGCGATGTCCAACGCCGATTACAAAGGTCTTGACGCATCCAACATGGCCATTTCGACCATAACCATTGCAAGAGGACAGACCATCCCCGGGCACATGCCTAGGGCGCAGGGAAGGGCCACTCAGTGGAATCAGGAGACGGCCAACATAGAGGTAATAATAGAGGAGGTTGAGTGATATGGCATCAGAAAGGAAATTCGTTGCCGAGAATGTCCGCAGGGTTCTTCTCAAAGAGTACCTCATGAAGGAGGTCAGCCGCGCCGGTTTCGGAGGCCTTGACATCCAGAGGACTCCGATGGGAACCCGCGTCATATTAACGACGGAAAGACCGGGGCTGGTGATCGGAAGGCGCGGCCAGACGATCAAGAACCTGACGCTGGTCATCGAAGAGAGATACGGTTTCGGGAACCCCCAGATCGAGGTTCAGGAGGTCGAGAATGCAAGCCTTAATGCGCAGATAATGGCGGAGAAGCTGGCATTCTCCCTTGAGAGAGGGTGGCACTTCCGCAGGGCGGGACACTCCACCGTACGCAGAGTGATGGATGCCGGAGCCCGCGGCTGCCACATAATCGTGGCCGGAAAGCTCACCGGGCAGAGACACAGGACCGAGAAGTTCAAAGAAGGCTACATAAAGTTCTGCGGCGAGCCCAGGGTGCTGTTCGTCGAGCGCGGATACGCGATCGCGAAGCTGAAGATGGGAGTGATCGGGGTCACGGTCGAAATAATGAGGCCCGGCTCGAAACTCCCGGCGGACACGACGATCCTCAGTAAGACCGAAGCGGCGGCGAAACTGCCGGACCTGTTCGGCGCCCCGGCGCCGGCGGAAGTGCCCGCAGAGGTGCCCGCAGAAGCGTCCCCAGAGACAGACAGGGAGGTCAACTGATGGCGCTGCTCAAGACCGCTGAGATAAGAGAAATGAGCACAGAGGAACGCAACGAGAAGCTCAAGGAGCTCCGCAACGACCTCATGCATGAGAGAGGTGTATCGGCGATGGGAGGGGCACCCTCCAATCCCGGTATCATCCGCGCCATAAGAACAAACATAGCACGCATACTGACCGTTCAGAATGAGGAGGAAAAGATCTGATGGCCGAGATATGCCCGGTTTGTGGATTGCCTAAAGAGCTCTGCATGTGCGAGGAGATCGCACGCGAGCAACAGATGGTAAGGATATCCGTGGACAGCAGAAGATACGGCAAAATGGTCACGGTGGTAGAGGGTATCGACGAGAATGACATAGACGTCGAGGACCTCGCCAAACAGCTGAAGATAAAATGCGCCGCCGGAGGAGCATACAAAGACGGACGCATAGAGCTTCAGGGAGACCATAAGAAAAAAGTAAAAGCCGTGCTGGAGAACATGGGTTTCCGCACAGAAGTGAGATAAGATGAAAAGGAGCGATTTCATGAGATCAGAATTCATTGGTTTGGATGTGGCAGTGTTATCGGCCCCGTACTCGGGAATTTCCGGGAAAGTGGTGGACGAAACAAAGAATACGATCACCGTCTCTTCGGCCGGAACCGAAAAGATGGTACCGAAACAAGGCAACGAGTTCAGGTTCACTTATGAAAGCGAACACATGGATATCAAAGGCATAGACATACAACACCGGCCAGAGGACAGAATAAAAAAGGTCAGGTGAGCAAAATGACAGCAAAAGTAAGAGACATCGGAATCGACGTGGTCCCCCCGACCGCAGAGTGCAATGACCCCAACTGCCCGTTCCACGGCAGCCTTCCGGTCAGAGGCCAGATCATCGACGGAGTGGTTGCGACCGTCAAGATGAACAAGACCGTCGTAGTAGAGCGCAACTACCTGAAATACCAAAAGAAATACGAGAGATACGAGAAGAGATCCAATAGGTACTCATCCCACGCATCCCCCTGCCTTGGGCTCAAGGCGGGGGACAGAGTGAGGATCATGGAGTGCCGCCCGATCTCTAAGACCGTCTCTTTCGTGGTCATAGAGAAAAAGGAGCGAATCTGAATGAAAGGAATCTCTGGAACACAGACAAGAGGACTTCAGAACGGATCGCAGATCGACGTGATCGACAACAGCGGTGCGAAAGTGATAGAGATCATAACCGTCCCGGGATACCACGGCGTCGCAAGGAGAGTGCCGTCGGCGGGGATCGGGGACATGGTGATAGCATCTGTCAAGAAAGGAACGCCCGCAATGAGAAGGCAGATAGTGTTCGCCGTGATAGTCCGCCAGAGACGTCCCACGAGGCGTGCGGACGGCACCATGGTGTACTTCGAGGACAACGCGGCGGTCATCGTGAGCGAGACCGGCGAGACGAAAGGTACGGACATAAAAGGTCCTGTGGCAAGGGAGGCGGCCGACAGGTGGCCCCGTATCGCAGCGACCGCGAATACTATAGTGTGAGGTGAGAAGGATGGCAAGCAGCAAAGCAAGGGTACAGAGAAAGGTACAGGCGAACGCCCCCTCTCACGTCAAAAGAAAGATGCTCTCGGCACACCTCAGCAACGAACTCCGCAGTCAGTACGGGGTACGCACCGCAAGGGTGTGCAAGGGAGACACAGTTGCAGTGATACGCGGCGAGGAGGATGTCCGCGGGACGGAGGGGAAGGTACTTGATATCTTCACGAACACCGGCCGCGTATCCATCGAAGGCATAACGATAAACCAGGCGGACGGGACCGCGACGGTACGCCCGGTACACGCATCCAACCTGATCATAACCAAGCTCAACACGGAGGATCAGTGGAGGATCGACTCGCTTTCAAAGAAGAAGGAGGCTAAAGAATGAGCGACCATATGAAAAGATTAGCCGCACCCGGGACATGGCCTCTGAAGAGGAAAGTGGCCGTCTGGGCGACAAAACAGTCCCCCGGAGCGCACTCGCTTGGAAGCAGCATGCCCGCGGTGATGGTGCTGAGGGATATGATAAAAGTGTGCGACACGGCAAGGGAGGCAAAGAGGATAATCGGGAACCGCGAACTGTTCGTAGACGGCGTAGCGGTCAAGAACCCAAAGGCGCCCATAGGCCTCATGGATGTGATCTCCATACCAAAGATGAAACTCAGCTACCGTATGCTCCTGACAGACAAAGGTAAGCTGACGCTCGTCCCGATAGGCGAGGACGAAACGGAGTGGAAACTCTGCAGGGTCGAGGGCAAGACCAAGATCAGCGGAGGAAAGATCCAGCTGAACCTCAGCGGAGGAAGGAACATAATCCTTGACGCTAACATGTACGATTCCGGTGACACGCTTAAGATCAATGTAGCGGATCAGAAGGTCATTGACCGCTATCCGCTGGCGGACGGTGCGTCCGCGCTTATCATAAACGGAGCGCTTGCCGGAAAGATCGAGACCGTCGCGGAATATGTGGTCGTGAAAGGACCCGCCGACAATGTGGTAAAGTTCAAGAGCGGAAAGGAGACGGTCAAGAGGAACGTGTTCGTCATAGGCTCATCGAAGCCGGAGATCAAACTGCCGGAGGCGTCAGAATGAACACGACGAGACAGATCCATATCGAAAAGGTGACCGTCAACATCGGCGTCGGAGAGGCCGGAGAGAGGCTGGTCAAAGCGCAGAAGGTCTTGGAGATGGTCACCGGCCAGAAGTCGGTGCAGACGATATCCAAGAGCGTGAACAGGGACCTCGGGATCCGCGTGGGAATGCCGCTCGGATGCAAAGTGACCCTCAGAGGGGACTCCGCAGAGGAGTTCCTTCAGAAAGCGCTTCCCATAAGGGAGAGAAGGGTCTATGAGTACTCCTTTGACAAAGAGGGCAACATGTCCTTTGGCATATCCGATTACACAGACTTTGAGGGAATGAAATACGATCCGGAGATCGGGATATTCGGCATGGACATCAGTGTGGTGCTGAGGAGGACCGGGAACAGGATCACCCAGAGATCGGTCCTCAAAAGGAGGATCCCGAAAGGACACCGCGTCGACCGCGGCGAGGCGATCCAGTACATGAAGGACAACTACGAGGTAGAGGTGGTCGAATGAAACCGAAGAAGCAGTACGGCAGGACAGTCGGATGCACCCGCTGCGGACGCAGAAGGGGCATCATAAGGAGATACAGAATGCACCTCTGCCGCCAATGTTTCAGGGACATGGCCCCTGAACTGGGATTCAAGAAATATTCGTGAGGTGTGAAGAATGCAAAGCGATCCACTTAACGACGCAATGTGCGTCATGAAAAATGCAGCAACCGATGGAAAGAGCGAATGCATGATCCAGCCATCCTCAAAACTTATAGGCCGCGTGCTGAAGGTCATGCAGGACCACGGATACATCAACCAGTTCGAGTACATAGAGGACGGCAAGGCAGGCAAGTTCCGCGTGATGATGGAAGGAGCCATAAACAACTGCGGTGTGATAAAGCCGAGGTATTCGGTCAAAGCGAACGAGATAGAGAGGTTCGAGGCGAGGTATCTGCCCGCTCAGGACTTCGGCGTTCTGATCCTGACCACGACGGCCGGTGTGATCACCCAGGACCGCGCCAAAGAACTTGGCATAGGCGGAAAATTGTTAGCGTATATATACTGAGGAATAAAGATGACAATAGCAGGGAAAATCGAAAGCACCATCGCCATCCCCGGTGGGGTGTCCGTCTCTATGAGCGGAAACACCGTGAAGGTCAAAGGACCCAGGGGTGAATTGAGCAGAAACTTTGCGTACCCCCGCGTTAGTATTGCCATCGGAGAAGGAACGGTCATCGTAAGCAGCGAATACCCGAGGACAAAGGATAAGGCAATGGTAGGAACATTCGCGGCCCACATCAATAACATGATAAAAGGGGTCACGATCGGTTTCACGTATACCCTTAAGATAGTGTTCTCACACTTCCCGATGAAAGTAGCAGTGAAAGACAACCGCGTGGAGATCAACAATTACATGGGAGGCCATGCACCCAGATATGCGAATATCGTGGGAGGATGCAAGGTCACGATCAGCGGCGCGGATGTCACTGTGGAAGGGAACAGCATAGAGGCGTGCGGGCAGACCGCGGCCAACATAGAAAGGGCGACATCCAGGCTCGGGTTCGACAAGAGGATCTTCCAGGATGGGATATACCTCGTCCACAGATCGCAGAAGGTGAAAGAATGAGCGTAAAGACATTGAAGGACCTTCCCGGCCTCAAAGATGATAACATTCCGGAGTTGGAACAGATAGGGATAACATCCGTGCCGGAGCTCAGGGACGCCATCTTCGACAGCGTCAGGGCGAAAGAGGTGATAAAGAACCTGTCCGGAGTGGGACCGAAGACGGTAGAGAACTGGAAGGCGCTGCTTCAGGACAGCGCACAAGAGCAGAAGGCCGAGTCCGCTCCCAAAGAGGTGGAGATAGTCGACGAGCCCGATGAAGAGGCGGTCGTAGTCGAGCACGGGGAATATGTAGCGAAGATAAAGCCCGAGCTTTCCGACGAGACGGCGGAAGCCCTTGCAAAAAGGGCGATCATATCTGGGCGCAGGCCTGCGTTCAAGAGGCAGGAATGGTTCAGATACGCCAAACTGGGAGAGAAGTGGAGGAAGCCGAAAGGCATACACTCCAAAATGAAGAGGCGGCTCAAGAGGCGCCCTCCCATGGCGGACATAGGATTCAGGGGCCCCGCGTCGGTGAGAGGACTGCACCCGTCGGGGTTCGAGGAGGTGCTCGTGTACAACCTGGACGGGCTTGAGGGCATCGACCCGAAGGTACAGGCGGTGCGCATCGGCGGAAGCGTGGGCACAAAGAAGAGGATAGCGATAGAGGACAGGGCGGCCGAACTGGGCATCAGAGTCCTCAACAGGATGGTGTGAGCATGGATCTTAAGAACCAGAAAAGAATGGCGGCTGAGATTCTCAAATGCGGCGAGAACAGGGTCTGGATGGACCCGGACAACCTCGAGGACATCGAAAGCTGCATAACACGCTCAGACATCCGCATGGCGATCGGATCGGGGATCATAAAAGCGAAACCCAAGCAGGGATCGTCAAAAGGAAGGATTAGATATGCAGCCAACCAGAAGGCAAGCGGGAAGAGGAAGGGCCCCGGCAGCAGGAAGGGAACAGCAAACGCACGCGTCCCCGACAAGCGCAGGTGGATAGCCACCATAAGGCCCATCCGCGACGAGCTGAAGACCCTGAGGTCGGAAGGGAAGATAACCCCGTCCATCTACAGGCTCTATTACAGGAGGTCTAAGGGAGGAGTTTACAAATCCCGCAGGAACCTCAGACAGCACATGATCGCCGCAGGCCACCTGAAAGAGGAGGAGATCTGATGGCAACAGGACCGAGATATAAAGTTGCGTTCCGAAGAAGGAGAGAATACCGTACCGACTACTACGCCAGGAAGAAGCTCCTGAGGAGCGGCGAGCCGAGGGCCGTGGTAAGGAGGTCCAACAGGAACATCACCATCCAGTTCGTCGATTTCGACATGGAAGGGGATTTAGTGAGAGCCGCGGCAACGACCAAAGAGCTGCGCGGCATGGGATGGGAGCACTCGTGCTCTTCGATCCCGGCGGCGTACCTCGTAGGGTTCCTTGCCGGCAGAAGAGCATTGAAGGACGGCATCGAATACGCCGTGCTGGATATAGGTATGCAGAACCCGAAGCGCGGCGGGGTATTGTTCGCCGCCGTGAAGGGTATGGCCGATGCGGGGCTTGAAGTGCCTCACAGCGAGGACGTCATTCCGGCAAAAGAGAGGATCGACGGCAAGCATATCGATGACAGCATAGAGGCAGCGGTGAGCAGCATGAAGAAGAAGATGGAGGCTGAGTAAGATGGAGTGGATCCCGAAGACAAGGTTGGGGCAGATGGTCCTCAACGGCGAGGTAACAACCATGAGCGACGCACTGGAGACAAGGCTGCCTCTCCGCGAGGCGGAGATAGTGGATATACTCCTGCCGGACCTCAAAGACGAAGTGATAGATCTGAACATGGTCCAGAGGATGACCGACTCCGGAAGGAGGGTAAGGTTCGCGGTGACATGCATAGTCGGCAACGGCGACGGGTTCATCGGAATAGGAAGGGCCAAGGGAAAGGAGGTCGGACCGTCCATAAAGAAGGCGATCGACAACGCAAAGCTCAACATCATCGAGGTGAAGAGAGGATGCGGATCATGGGAATGCGGGTGCGGCCAGCCGCACACGCTTCCCTTTGAGGTGTCGGGGCGCACAGGGTCTGTGACCGTATACCTGAAGCCGGCCCCCCGCGGCATATCGCTTGCGGTGGGGGACGTTGCTAAGAAGCTCCTGACGCTTGCCGGAGTGCATGACGCATGGGGATTCGCCACCGGCAACACCAAGACGAAGGTCAACTATGCCATGGCAACCTTCGAAGCACTGAAGATGACCGCCCGCATGAGGGTCACCGAAGAGCAGGCGAAGAGGCTCAAGATAGTTCCCGGCCCGGTAGGGATCAGGATATCCGAGACCGATGTCAACGCAGGGGAGGAATGAGCATGGCATATGCGGTGGTACGCGTGCGCGGACAGGCGGACGTCAACAAGGACATAAGATACACAATGGGACTGCTGGGTCTTACCCGGGTCAACCATTGCGTCGTGCTTCCCGAGACCCCCTCGATAAAGGGGATGCTGCAGATGGTCAAGGACTACTGCACCTGGGGTGAGATCGATGAGGAGACCCTTATCGCAATGATAAAGACCCGCGGAAAGATAATCGGCGATAGAGAAATAACCGAGGACTATCTGAAAGAGAGGACAGGCTTCGGAAGCGTCGAAGAGCTCGCCAAAGCGATGATCAATGACGATTACAGGATGAGGGACATGGAGGACGCAAAACCGGTCTTCCGCCTGCACCCCCCTATAAAAGGCTACGAGGGCAACAAACGTTCGTTCAGGAACGGCGGCTCCCTTGGCTACAGAGGGGAAGAGATCAACGACCTCATCAACAGGATGCTGTGAGGTGGAGAGAAATGCCAAGCAGAACAAGGAAGATGAGAGGATCAAGGACCCACGGACGTGGGAAGAAAGCAGGCCGCGGAGCTGGACTCATAGGCGGACACGGACAGGCGGGTCTTGCAAAGACCGGCAAGATGTACATGCTCAGATATGACCGGGACCACTTCGGAAGGCGCGGTTTCAAAAGGCCGCAATGCGTTGTGCGGGCGAACAGTTCGATCAACGTAAGCGAGCTCGCGCAGCAGATGGAGCGGTTCATATCGATGGGCTTCGCGGTCAAAGAAGGGGATATGTATAATATCAACCTCACTGATGCAGGTATCGATAAGCTGCTCGGGAACGGGAGCATAGGCATACCCGTCAAAGTGACCGTATCCCAAGTTTCGGCCAAGGCCCGCGAGAAAATCGAGGCATCCGGCGGAACGATAGCAGAGTAAGGACGTAGTAGGAGAAGATTGGGATGGAAGAACAGCCTAGCTTGTTGTACAAGATAAAACCGATAAGCGACAAGCTCCCAGCGGTCAAACGCCCTGAGGGCCACGTGCATTTCAGGACCAAGATGATGTGGGTCGTGGTTATACTTGTCCTCTATTTTGTGATGACCAACGTATACATCTACGGCTTGGACCAAGCCGGATCCCTGGATCTGTTCGCGCAGTACAGGACCATCATGGCGGGAGCCTCAGGAACGATTTTACAGTTGGGTATAGGGCCGATAGTCACAGCTTCGATCATAATGCAGCTGTTCGTCGGTGCAAAGATCATAAAGCTTGATCTCACTTCAAAGAATGACAAGGCATGCTACCAGTCAGTGCTGAAGCTGCTGGTCATAGCGATGATATTCGTGGAGGCAGTGCCGCAGGTCTTCGGTTTCCTGGTGCCGTCCTCTCCCTTCGAGGCCACTTGGGGTGCGGGAGGAGCGAAACTGCTGATAATTCTGCAGCTATGCGTCGGATCGTATCTGGTGTTCCTGTTCGACGAGGTGATATCCAAATGGGGTATAGGCAGCGGTATATCCCTGTTCATCGCGGCGGGCGTGGCGCAGTCAGTGTTCACAGGAGCTCTGAACTGGTATCCCATCTCAGCGGGAGAGGCCATGAGCCTCTCCAATCCGCCGGCGGGGACTATACCTAAGGCGATCTACGTCTTATTCAATACCAACTCCGGTGAAATGGCCAACGGCGGCTACGAATTGATATTCTTGGGGGAACCTAACCCCATGATCGCGCTGGTGGGTACGCTGATAATATTCCTGATAGTGGTCTACATCGAATCCACACGTATCGAGCTACCGCTATCGCACGGCAATGTCAGAGGAGCCAGAGGCCGATATCCCATCAAACTGATGTATGCAAGCAATATCCCGGTCATATTGATGTCCGCATTGCTGGCAAACGTGAGCATGGTGGCGCTGCTGCTGTACAGCAACGACTTCCTCAGCAGCATCCCGCTCATAGGTAATAACGGCACGATAGGTTATTTTGAAGCCGGAAACACTCATGCATCTGGAGGCATAGCATGGTATCTCTCATCGCCGATGGGCATTACCAGCTGGCTAATGCCGATCTTGGATCCGGTGAATTACGCAAACGGTCATACGATCATACAAAACGTAGGTCATGTTCTGATATACGGGACGGTGATGGTCATGGGCGCGATACTGTTCGCAAAGTTCTGGGTGCAGACGACGAACCTCGGGCCGGATGCCGTCGCGAGACAGATACAGAAGAGCGGAATGCAGATACCCGGATTCCGAAGGGACCCGAGGGTGCTGAAAAGGGTGCTCGAAAGATATATTCCGACCGTGACCATAATGTCGGGAGCGATGATCGGCGCATTGGCGGCTGGAGCGGACATGATAGGTACCACAGGCAATGCCTCCGGAACGGGTCTGTTGCTTGCCGTAGGTATATTGATACACTTCTATGAAGCGATCGGGCGCGAGCAGATGATGGAGATGAATCCCGTTCTGAGAGGGTTCTTCGGCAGGGAGGAATGATAATGCCCAACCCCGGAAGCCCCCAGGCGATGCAGCAGAGCAGGCAGAACATGCCGATGCCGATGCAGAAAGGCACCATGATCGGCATGTTCGCAGTGCTGATAATCATGCTGGTCGTCATGAGCTTCAGAGACGCGATAGGCGGAGGGCTGAACTATGTGTTCCATGTCATCGACTTCGGCGGGCAGAGCCCCGTGCTGACGCTCGTCATCGCCGGCCTGATAATGATAACTGTAAGCACGGTCATAAGATCGTTCCTGACGGATTTCGTCGCTCAGGCCAGGAATCAGAAGATTCAGAGCGATTTCAACAAAGAGATGAGGCAGGCAAAGCTTGAGAATAATCTTTACAAATTAAAGAAGCTCCAGGAAGAACAGCCCAAAATGATGGCAAAGTCTATGGAAACCAGCACGCAGATGATGAAGATCATGCCCGTCACTATGGTCGTCATAATACCGATCTACGCTTGGGTATGGTACTTCATCAGCAACACCGTGCCGGAGGAACTCCTCACAGCATTCCTGCCTTGGGGCACGGTGCATCTCAACGAGACCCTGTGGTTCCTTCCGATATGGATCGTCATCTATACCATGATCAGCCTCCCCATAGGCCAGCTTGAGAACAGAGCGATCAGATACTATCTTCTGAGGAAACGCCTGGCGGAACTGGACGGCATCGAGAAAAGAATCTGAGGCGGGCATGAGGATCACAATAAGCGGCCCGCCAGGATCAGGGAAGACGACCGCGTGCAGAAAGCTCTCGGAAAGGCTCGGCATTGAATCGGTGGTCTTCGGAGAATTCTTCCGCAAGCTTGCCCGGGAGAGAGGAATGACCCTCGCCGAGTTCAGCGCTCTCGCCGAGGAGGACCCCTCCATAGACGGGAAGATCGACGAGATGATCCTGGACATCGCAAGAAAGAACCAGGATATAATTTTGGAATCCAGGCTTTCCGCCTACATGCTGACGAATAACAACATCCCGGCTTTCAGGATATATCTGGGGGCGAGCCCCGAAGTAAGGCTGAGGAGGGTCGGCATAAGGGACGGGGAATCCTTTGAGGACGTATGCCTCCACACCATCGAGAGACAATCATCCGAGGCAAAACGTTACAAGATGTACTACGATATAGATATAGACGACAAAAGCGTGTACGATCTGGTCCTCAACACCGACGACATGGACGCGGACCAGGTCGTGGATAGGATAATCAAGGACATAGAGGAAAGCACGTGCTCGTAAAAGATCCCAACACCCTGCCGGACAAATGGGGGAAAAGGCCCTCGGACCGCTCCGTAGGCGAACTTCTGAATGCGGGAGTGATAGCTCTCGACAAACCCCAAGGTCCGACCTCCCATCAGGTCACCGCATGGGCAAGGAATTCCCTTCACGCGGAGAGCATAAGCCACGGAGGGACCCTCGACCCCTATGTAAGCGGGGTCCTCCCCATCTGTCTGGGTAAGGCGGTCAGGCTGACCGATGTCGTGCTGTCATCGGACAAAGAATACGTCTGTCTGATGAGGCTCCACAAAGATGTCGAAAAAGACAAGATAATCAAGACAATGGGGAGATTCGCCGGGAAGATATACCAAATGCCGCCGGTCAGGTCAGCAGTGAAGAGACAGCTCAGGATAAGAACGATAAACGAGCTGGAAGTGATCGAGATAAAAGGGCGGGAGGTGCTGTTCAGAGCATCTTGCGACGCCGGCACATACATAAGGACACTGTGCACGGACGTCGGAGAGGCGCTGGGATGCGGGGCCAATATGACGGAGCTTAGACGCACGCGCTCCGGTGCCATGAAAGAGGACAGCGCCGCGACACTGCAGGACATTACCGACGCATACATATTCTGGCAGCAGATGGGCAAAGAAAGGTGGCTGAGGAGCTTACTGATGCCCATCGAGGTCCTTGTCGAGCCGCTGCCGAAGGTGATCGTTAAACCCACCGCAGTCGACGCCATATGTCACGGGGCGGACCTCAATGTACAAGGGATACACATGCTGGACGATGACATAAGGAAGAATGCCCTGGCGGCGCTCATGACAGCAAGGGGCGAACTGATAGCCATAGGCAAGATGGCAATGTCCACGTCAAGGATAATATCTTCCGATCAGGGGAAAGCGGTGGATGTCGACAGGGTGTTCATGGACCGGGGGCATTATCCGAAGATGTGGAGATTCTCCACAGATATGGAAGAGATGCAGACCACTGCCCCCAATGAGAGCTAAGCTGCTCTTTTTGAGCGCGCGGTATGAAAACGCCTATTAACAACCGGGTCATTCTCAGTGTGATGGCGATGTTCAACGGGACGGAACTGGTCTTCAAAATAGACGGATTGACGCTGGGGGAGTTCGACCCCTCCGCCGAAGGCTTCTATAAGAACGTCCAAACATTCGCATTCAAGGTCAAAAAAAGAAGAGCTATCAGAATGGACATAAAGGCGGATGTTCCCGTGGATATTGCCGTTGCAGACGAAAACGGATCGTCCGTCAGCTATAAGCAGGCGGTCAAAGAGGGAATGATAGGTCCGTTCCCGACCGAAGGCAACAGAGAGATGGGAATGATCCTGGGTATTCACCCCGGGGACAAGGCGACAGTCAGCGTAGAGGTATGGATGGAAAGGTCATGAATCTCCGCATAGAAAAGGGAAGGAACGGTGACTTCTGGGCGGACCAGCTGCCGGAAGGGATATCGTTGGTAAGGCTGTTCGATAAATGTATAATGATCGCAGCGGCAGCATCATTCCTGATAGCTCTGGCATATATTCTTTATCAGGAGATAGGAGGCGGCTCGTCCGTATATGACGTTATGCCCTGGCTTGCGCTTCCCTTCTTCGTCTGCGGCGTAATATTCTACATAAGGACGAAGTACTGGACACTCCTGGCCCTGGCAGCGGCAGCGGCCGTGCTTTGGTTCATCAACATCCCGGAGGCGCTGATATTCCTGTTGCTTTTTTTAGTGATAGGGGCCGCCGGAGTAGTGGCCGTGGTGGACGCCGTCCAGAGGTCTATTTTCTATAAGGTGCTTCGCCGGATCGAGTATATCAATGTGAAGAGCAAGCTAACCGCCAAAGATAAGATGACGGCCTTCTTGTTCAATGTCCCGGAGGACATGGATACAAGGAACATAACGATGGATTATGAGCTCAGCAGGACGAAGATGCCTTGGAAGGAGGTGCTGAACTCCATTTCTCTGGGACTGATGGTGGGGATGTTCATTTGGATATACATATCCATGAACCCGGCATTCATGGACCTGAGTTCGGAGACCTCGGTGCCGCTTCTGATGTTCACCCTAATACTTTACATCCCGGTGCTGGTGATGCCCTGGTCGATCTTCAGGTCCCTTAACGTAAGGATCGAGACAAACTACAGGGACTTCAAAGTATACGGCGGCATAAAGGCCACCCTCCAGAGGATGGCGGTTCCGGTCATAGCGGCCCTCTTCTTTGTTCTGGTGGCGATAAACACCTCGGACATATACACCGTGGCATACTACATAGCGCTGTCAGCGGCGATGATCGTCGCCACGCTGACGCTAGTATCCGTATTGTACTACTGGGTATTCGAAGCGGTGACCATAAACGACATCATTTCCAAATGGAAGATGTTCAGGCCGGTATCGGTCTTCGCGGGGCTGAACGATCACAAAAGAGGGCAGCAGCGGGAAGACCTGCCCGGCACTCCGAAGAGAGATAAGAGCGACTTCGGGAAGCTCGTTCTTCCGGAAGAGAAGTAACATTCTCAATCGAAGAATCCGGGATTCATCCTGCCTTTGGAGTCCAGGGCCTTTATGATGGGTTTGAACACCTCGCCGGATGATATTCCGGGAGTTTTGTTCAGTCCGATCAGTTCCGGCTCTTTGTTATTCGTTATGATGACCTGATACCTCTGTTCCACGCCGTCCGCTGTGATGAACGGGAATTCAATGGTTTTGGCGATATCTAGAACGACGTCCGCCATTATCTGTATGTCGTCGGGGCCGAGGTCGTCCGGGACGGTAATGAAAAAAGAACACTCCTCCGTCTCGCCATTAAGCAGGAACATGATCTCCGACCTTTCCATAAGGTCCTTGAACCTGACGCCTTTCTCGTCGTCGCCCGTCAGTTCGATGAGCCTGTTCTTGGCGGTATTGGGTATGTCGATGTAGATCGTTTTGATACCGAGTATCTTCCACATGACCACCTCAAAGCGGTTCGCATAATTAAGAGATTCCGATGATCGGCTCTTGTTTGAACAGTACGGCCCATCAAAAAAGCAAATTACTTAGCTGTCCGCAACAATTCAGCGTAAGCATAAGGGCCTTTGCGCCGAGGTAAGAGGCACCGGAGGTTTTTCTGTTCATATCTGGGTCGTGTTTATTTCCGAATATGGATCCGGCATTGACGGCAGAGTAACGGATTCAGGATATTCTTTCCGGGTCAGAGGCTCGACCATGCAGTTTTAGGGGAGATTTTATAAGGACGCAGGCCAATCGTATCTCAGGCAGCGGGTTTAACGTCCCCTCACAGGAGGGGGCGGATCTGTAACGTGGATCAGGCGTCGCATCGGGATTAGGTACGGATTAAGGGGCCGGTAGGGCTGTTGTCTACGTTATAATCTCCTGCCAGGCGGTCCCGGGTTAGCCGTCTGAGGGACAGACACCCGACCCGGGGCTTCCCATCCTAACGGCAATACTTCACGTTCTCTCACACATAAATACCTAACAAGGGGGTCTCCGAATTTGCCGAAAGTACGACGGACCGCGTACACCCGACCCGGCCGTAAACAGAGTTTCCGCCGTCCCTGCGCCAGGTAATTGTTAGAAAACTTAAAGACAGATTCATCCTTCTCCACTGTAAGGTCACTCGATATGGCAGATGATTTCAAGGTAACGCCCTGGGAGGTAAGCGGAGACATAGACTACGATCTCCTGATGGAGAGGTTCGGCACCACGCCCATCGACGAACCGCTGCTGAAAAGGATCGGCGGATATGGTGAACTCCATCCTATGCTGAGGAGAGGGATATTCTATACCCACAGGGACTTCGGAAAGCTGCTGGACGAGTACGACAAAGGCAACAAATTCATCCTCTATACGGGCAGAGGTCCGTCCGGGCACACACATCTCGGGCACGTCATGCCGTGGATACTCAACAAGTGGATACAGGACGTTTTCAAAGTGGATATGCTGTTCCAGATGACCGACGACGAGAAGTTCCTGTTCAAGGACCTCACGCTGAAAGATACCAGGTCCCTCGCATACGAGAACGCGCTGGACTTCATCGCGCTTGGGTTCGATCCGGAAAGGACGAAGATCATCCTGGACACAGAGAACATAGGCACCCTCTATCCGATAGCCCTCAAAGTATCCAAGAAGGTCACGTTCTCCACCGCCAAAGCAGTGTTCGGGTTCGACAATTCGACCAACATAGGATCGATATTCTTCACCACAATCCAGGCCGCGCCCGCATTCCTTCCGACGGAGAGAGAGGGGAGACAAGTACCCTGCCTGATACCCTGCGGGATCGACCAGGACCCGCACTTCAGGGTGGCGAGGGATGTGGCGCCCGGCCTCAACTATCCGAAGCCCACCATGCTCTACTGCAAGATGTTCCCAGGCCTAGGAGGCGGGGACAAGATGTCGTCATCCGACGAATACGGTACGATATACACAACGGACGCCCCCAAGGATGTGAAGAAGAAGGTCGGAAGGGCGTTCACGGGAGGATGCGTGTCCGTAGAGGAGCAGAAGGAGAAAGGCGGGAACCCGGAGGTCTGTGCAGTGTTCAAGTACAACTACTTCCTTTTCGAAGGAAGCGATGAGAAGATAAACGAACTCGCAGACAAATGCAGAAGAGGCGAGATACTCTGCGGAGAGTGCAAACAGATGCTCACGGAGAAGATCAACGTCTTCCTTGAGAAACATCAGGCCAAGAGAGAAGAGGCAAAAGAAGTGGTCGGCAGCATGACGTTCGACGGATTCAAATGGTGATCAGATGGATATTCCAGACATCGTGGAAGGACTGAGCTATAATGAGAGGAAGCTTCTGATAGCGCTTGATGTTTTCAAAGGGGCGGCCTCTCCGGCGGACCTGATGAAAGCAGGGGAGTTCGGCCTCGAGGTGGAGATAATGGGCGCCGCGTCGTGGCTGGAATCGAAAGGCCTGGTAAGAATAGAGGAAGAGGTCCGGAAATTCTTTGAGCTGTCCGACAAAGAGGTAGTCGAAAAGGGGCTGCCAGAGAGGCGCGCCCTGTCGATCATCGGCGCATCCGGCGGAAAGCTGGATATGAACATCCTGTCAGAAAAGATGCCCGGCGGCGAGGATAAGATCGCCGTAGGGTGGCTGAAGAGAAAAGGTCTAGCCGACATAGTCCCGCAGGACGGGACCAAGTTTCTGGTACTCACCGACGAAGGCAGATCGGCGGCCGGGTCTAAAATGGACTATGAGGTCCTGATCGAGAGGATGGCGACGTCGCCTATCCATGAGAGCGAGGCCGATCCTAAGATCGTCGGGGACCTAAAGGGGAGGCAGGGGCTCATCAGGGACAAGATAGTCACAAAGAGAACGATAAGGGTCACAGACGAAGGCATAAAGGCGGTCTCATTGGGAATAGAACTGAAGGAAGAGGTCACGGACGTGACCGACCGCCTGATCCAAAGCGGCGGCTGGGAGAACGTCAAATTCAGAAAGTATGACGTGGGAACATTCGCCCCTACGATAGCCCCCGCAAAGAAGCATCCCCTGACTAGGCTGGGCGATGAGATAAGGATGTTATTCACCAATATGGGGTTCACCGAGATGTCCTCTGAGTACGTGCAGCCTGCGTTCTGGAACCTTGATGCGCTGTTCACCCCGCAGGACCATCCCGCGAGGGACCTTCAGGATACGTTCTATCTTGATATCCCAGACAGGATAGACCTTGAGGACGAGGACCTCGTGCGGAAAGTTAAGGACATACACGAAAGGGGCGGGAACACAGGGTCCACGGGATGGGGAGGCTCGTGGTCAAGAGAGAAAGCGGAGGCGGCTTTACTCAGAACACACAGCACGGTCAGTAGCATAAGATACATCGCCGAGCACCCGGACACGCCTCAGAAAGCATTCTCCATATCCAGGATATTCAGGAACGAATCGATAGACTCCACCCACCTTCCGGAGTTTACCCAGATAGAGGGGATCGTGATCGATGAGAACGGCAATTTCGATATGCTTATATCGATGATAAAAGAGTTCTACGCAAGGATGGGATTCGATCAGGTAAGGATAAGGCCGGCATATTTCCCGTATACGGAACCGTCCCTTGAAGTGGAGGTGTTCTTCAACGGAAAGTGGATGGAGCTGGGAGGCGCAGGAATATTCAGGCCGGAGGTCGTGGAACCGTTCGGCGTGAGCCACCCTGTGCTTGCCTGGGGATTCGGGTTTGAGAGGCTGGCTATGCTGAAGTGGGGCATCCGCGACATACGGGATCTGTACATCTCTGACATTGATGATCTCAAAAGGAACACGGTGTTCTGATCATTCGAAATTTACGCCCTTGCCGTTCTTTATGTTCTTGGTCATGGCGTCTATCTTCTCTTTGACCCTTTTCTTTCTGGAGGCTTTTTTCGCTTTGCTCAGATAGCTGAGTGTTTCGTCGGTCTTCCCCGCAGCATATGCCACGCCCGCTCTCAGCAGAAGTATGTCGTCTATTCTGGCCGCTTCGCCGTTATCGGAAAGCACCCTGTATGAAGAATCCAAGAAGCCGGACGCATCGTCATACTTTTTCATCCTGAACAGACATTTTGCGGCGACGAGCGCCGCTCTGGAAGAACGGCTTTTATCGAACAGGGCCGCTGCCATATCAAAGCCCTTCTGGGGGTCTCCTGAGAGCATGTGTGCCTCGGCCCGTATAACATCGGCGTCGTCGGTAAGGAAATCCGCAAGCACATCCGCGCATGAGAGGGCGTCTTTCACATCCTCGCAGTCCAAAGCCACTCTCGCCCTTATGTTGTAGATCGATTCGGCATACTTCGGTATCACAGTCATCTTTTTCATTATTGAAAGGAGATCTTCGTTGGTGTTCTCAAGGAACTCATCGGATAACCGGAGGACGAATTTGCATGCTTCGGTGTTCCTTCCTGCCTCTACCAAATGGTAAAGTCTTTCTTGGCACTGATCTTCGTCGTCGTCTTTCCTATAGTCCTTTTCATGGTCCATCCACCAATCCGCCGCGTAGCTGTGCCAGGCCCTTGCTTTTCCCGGATCCGCCAATGAAAGATATTTCTCTCGGACGTCTTCGCTTATGCATGTCATCCCGTAAAAATCGGCGGGGATCACACCGGTGTTCGTATGCGGAAGTGTTTTTCTCTGTATCTTAACCCTGAATACGCACGCGGCGCCGAACGTCTCCCTGTCTTCTGCGCTGAGGCTGTCCCACATTATTTCCGGTTCGCACCTCTTCATATCAAGAAGGGTCTCAACGGTAATGCCGGACTTTTCGAACCTTTTCTTCAGCAGCTCGGCCTCGGCCATGCCGTCCGGCAGCAGGTAGTAAACCCTTCTCTTAGTGCCGGAACCCTTTATGTGCGCCTGCCAGTCATCGACCTTCCCGATCTCCTTGAGCTTTTTCAGTTCGAGGGATGCGTGTGCACGGGAGATCCCCAGCACAGACGCGATGCCGTCCTGCGTGAGATCGAAAGGAACATTGAACATCTCGTTCGGAGTCATACCTGGGAATCTGTTAAGATGAAGCAGTGCCCTCTCCCTAATCGTCGCGCTCTCGATTGACACGAGCATGAACCGGAGAGAGATATATATCTTATTTGCGATAGACGTTTGTTGAAAATGACCGGAAAAAAGAGGCTGCTTGTGTGCAGCGAGACCGACATACCGTCTGTGAACATGAAGACCCAGCTTCTTAAGAAAAGGGAATGGGAGGAGATCGGGAGATTCGGCAGTGACCATTTCATCGCCTGCGGCGATATGGTGATGATGACAACTCCGGACTTCCACATCCGTTTAGAGGACCTTGACAGAAGGATCGAGGATGCTTCCTTAGATATCGGCGAGGTAGTGTTCATGTCCAGACATTCGGCGAAAAGCGGAGAGGCCTCGCTTACCGTGCACCCCATCGGCAACTATCATGATAACAAGTTCGGAGGAAAGGAGAGAACGCTTGTCAGATCAAACCCCGCCCTTATGACCGACGCGCTGAGAAGGATATCCGCATACAATGACCTGGCCGGTTTCAGAGTTTGTTTCGAAGTGACGCACCACGGGCCGTGGCTTGAGAGGCCGACATTCTTCATCGAGATAGGGAGCGATGAGAGGAATTGGGGGAACGAGAGGGCGGCGGACATACTCACCGATGCTCTTCTGGGTATGGAACAGAATGATTACGATACGGCTGTCGGCGTCGCCGGCGGTCACTATGCGCCGAGGTTCACGGAGGTTGCGCTGAAATTCAAGATAAACTTCGGCCACATGCTTCCCAATTATCACATGGAAGGCAGGGACGACGAGGACATAGTCAGAATGGTGAAGGACGCCTGCACAGCGTCGGACACAAAGCTGGTGTACCTGCACAGAAAATCCCTGAAAGGGTCGGAGGAGAGGAGGCTGTCCGAACTGATAGCGTCGGCGGGATCAGAGCTGATATCGTCGTCCGACCTGGAGACCATCAGCGGGAGCTGACGTACGTCCCGCTGATCTCTTTGCCCAATATGGCGTTCTTCAGTTCGGCGAGGTTCCTGCCGTCCACCATCAGGATGTCTATCTTCTCTTCTTTTGCGATCTTTATTCCGAGGGGGTCGAAGACGCTCGACCTCCCCGCGCCGTGTTCCTTGTAAACCACATCTCCCAGTTCGTCTATCGTCATCCTTGAGAATCTCTTGGCGGACGGGTTCTTCTTCGGGTCGTCCGTGTAGACGGCCTCCACGGAGGTCGCGTTAACCACTCTGTCCGCGCGCATCTCCCTGGCCACCATGGCCGCCACCGCGTCGGTGGTGTGTCCGGGCACGGTGCCCCCCATCACGACGATGTTGTAAGGGGTGGACTTTTCTGCGGCCTCCGCCGCCGTCAGCGGGATGTCGGTCGAGGAGAGTTCGTTCAAAGAGACGGCCAGAAGCTGGGCGTTAAGTCTTGTGGCGCCGATGCCGAGCATGTCAAGCTGATAAGTGGAACCTCCGAGGTCCCTTCCCGTCTCGGTATAGTATCTGGCGATCCTGCCGCCTCCGCAGACGATAACGATCTGCACCATCTCGGAGACCTCTTTGATCGTATCGGCCAATCTCTTTATGTATGCAGGATCGTCTTTGCCGGGTATAAGAATGGACCCGCCGATGGATACGACCACTTTTTCTTTCATTTTTCACCAATACTTTTATAGGAATGCGCAATTGAGATAAATATTATTGGTGGAACAAAATGAGTGAGGCTAACGCTCTGGACAGGGCCAGATACGATTTCAAGAAAGCGATGCAGGAGATAATGTCATACCGAGGAAGAGGAACGGAACTCATATCGGTCTATGTACCGAGCGGCAAAATGATATCGGACGTTATGTCGTATCTCAGGGAAGAGCAGTCCCAGGCGTCGAACATCAAGTCAAAGTCCACCATGAAGAACGTCACAAGCGCGATCGATTCCATAATGTCCAGACTCAGAACGTATAAGACGACGCCGCCGAACGGCGTGGTGATATTCTGCGGGGAGGTGCCCCGCGCGGGAGACCAGACCAGGATGGTCCAGTACACGCTGGAACCCCCGGAAGAGGTGGCCGCGTTCCTATACCGATGCGACTCTGAGTTCTTTACGGAGCCGCTTGAGGAGATGCTCCTGGACAAGAAATCATACGGCCTTATCACCATAGACAGAAAAGAGGCGACCCTCGGGCTCCTGTCGGGAAGCAGGATAACCGTTCTGAAACACTTCGACTCTCTGGTTCCAAGCAAGCATCACCAGGGCGGGCAGTCCTCGGTCCGTTTCGAAAGGCTGATAGAGATAGCCGCCCATGAGTTCTACAGAAAGGTGGCGGACCATGCTACGGAGGTTTTCCTCAACAGGCAGGAGCTTCAGGGGATATTGGTAGGCGGCCCCGGCTCGACGAAGGACTTCTTCGTGAAAGAGGAGTACCTGCACCATGAACTAAGGAAAAAGGTCGTAAGCCCCCTCTTCGATACCGGCTACACCGACGAATCCGGCCTCAGGGAGCTGGTGGATGCGGCCAAGGAGGCCCTGTCGGATATGCAGCTGACCATCGAGAAGGAGTATATGCAGAGACTCTTCAGAGAGATAAGGAAACCCGACGGAGGACTGGCGGCGTACGGCGAGGACGACGTGAGGACGGCGACGGAGTCAGGCGCGGTAGAGGTGCTGCTTCTGTCGGAGTCCCTCAACAAATACAGGACGGAGATCGAGTGCGCATCGGGACACAACATGAAGGTCACCGTCGACGATCCCGAAGAGAAGATAACTTGTCCCGAATGCGGACTGGCCGCAAAAGTGCTCAAGCAGGAGGACATCATAGATGAGTTCTTCGAGACCGCCGACGGATTCAATACAAAGGTGCAGCTTATCTCCGGAGATTCGGAGGAAGGCGATATGCTGATGAGGGCGTTCGGAGGGATGGCGGCCATATTGAGATACAGGGCGGGATGAGCGTGGAATGCATAGTGAGGTTTGAGGAAGAGGTCGATTCGGCGGTCAATGCGGCCCTGGAAAAGATAGGTCACCCCAAACTAAGATTTGTGAAAGAGGTCTCGGAGAAGGCGGACCTTGCGGTGCCGTGCTTCAGCCTCTCAAAAGAGCTGAGGTCCGCCCCGGAAGAAATAGCCAAAAGATTGGCAGCTCACATCGAACCGTCCGGAATGATATCATCGGTGAGCACACTCAACGGCTATCTGAATTTCATGATGGATGCGGCCGCTCTGACAGAAGAGACCTTGGACAGTATACTTGCGGAAGGTGAAGCTTACGGCTCGGCGTCTCCTAACGGCATCAGAATCAATGTCGAACATACGTCAACGAACCCCACCGGACCGATACATGTGGGAAGAGCCAGGAACCCCATAATAGGGGATACGCTGGCCAGGTCCCTGAAGAGATGCGGATATGATGTGCAGACAGAATACTACGTGAACGATGTGGGGAAGCAGGTGGTAATCCTCACATGGGGGGTCAACAATGTCCCGAAGGGTTCCGCAGATGAGGAGGAGAGGGACAAAACGGATCATAAGCTCGTCTCATATTACCGCGAAGCGAACAGGCTGATGGAAGAGAAGGACGATGTCAAAGATCAGATATCCCAGATGCTCAGAAAGTTCGAGGACGGGGATGAAACGGTCATAGGCAGCGTCAGAGAAACGGCGGAGGCGATGATCGGCGGGCTCAGGGAGACACTGTCGGGCATCAATGTAGAACTTGACAGATATACATGGGAATCGGATTTCATCGCCGACGGTTCGGCAAGGGAGGTGGTGGAGAAGCTCAAAGGGTCCGAGTATGCGGGGCAGACCGACGACGGCTCATGGTACCTTGACCTTAAGGATTTCGGGATACAGGGCAAAAATACAAAGTTCACATTCATGAGGTCCGACGGGACCACCCTCTACACAACCCGCGATCTGGCGTATCATCTGGATAAATTCAAAAGAGCGGACAGGGCGATCGACGTCCTGGGGGAGGATCAGAAGCTCGGCTCAAAGCAGCTATGCTCCGCGCTGGGGATCCTCGGCAGCGAAAAGGTCCCGGAGGCCATGTTCTATGCCTTCGTATCCCTTCCCGAAGGGAAGATGTCCACAAGGAAAGGGGTCGTCGTCTATTTGGACGATCTTATCGACGAGGCTGTGAGCCGCGCGACGGAAGAGATAAGATCCAGACGGAAGGATCTGTCCGAAGATGAGATGCTGTGCATCGCGAAAAAGGTGGGCATAGGTGCCATCCGCTACAATATAATCAGGGTCCATCCGGAAAAGCAGTTTGTCTTCAAATGGGATGAGGCGCTCAATTTCGACGGGAACAGCGGGCCGTATATCCAATACGTTCACGCGAGGGCCTGCAGCATGATCAGGAAGGCGGGGGAATACGGGCACTGCACGGATCCGGGCATGTTCCGCGACGAATATGAAAAGGCGCTGATAAAAGCGCTGTCCAAGTTCGGCAGGGTCATAAGGGAGGCTGGAGAAGAGAAGCGCGTGCACGTGCTGCCAGCATACGGCCACGAGGTGGCATCTGCGTTCAACCAGTTCTATGCGGCGGTGCCCGTCCTCGAATCCGGAGAGAACAGGAACGCAAGGCTGACGCTCGTGGAGTGCACCAGGACGGTACTGAGGAACGTCCTTGACTGTCTGGGTATAGATTGTCCGGAGGAGATGTGATGGAGATCCGGCAGATGAAGCTCAAGGATATCGAGAAGGTCCGGGCGCTTGAGATATCGTGTATAAAGGAATATTTTGCGGAAACGATCGAGAACAAGTGGGAAGAGCTTCCCAAAGAGTGGAAGGACAATCTCGGAGCGAGCAGCAAGAACCACTTTGCCTCATACATGGAAAGCGGCCTCAGCTTTGTCGCGGAGGAGGACGGCGAGATATACGGCTTCATATTCGCAAAGATGCTGGAGCATGTTTTCGACGTCAATAGATTGGTGTGGATCGAGAACATGGGCGTCCATCAGTATGTTCGGAGGAACGCGATCGGATACAGACTTCTGAGGGAAGTGCTCAGAAAAGGTCAGTCCATGGGCGCCGAAGCGGCGCACAGCATGCTCCAGACAGGGAACGCGCCCTCAATAATGCTCCACAAGAAGATCGGGTTCTTCATGGACAGAAGGGAAGTTGCCCTCATAGACCTTAAAGACCCGAAACTGAAATTATGAAAAATATGCGGGACACACCCCGATGAGGCATGTCCCGCTTCAAATGTTCATTTCCTTCTGGAACTGACGTATTTGAGTTTCTTCGGCTCTTCCGAGGACGATTCTTTTTTGGATGCGGTCTCCGCCTTCTTCGGTTCTTCTGATGATTCCTTCTTAGATGCGGTCTCCGCCTTCTTCTGTCTGTCAAGCTCGGTGAAGGTCTCCGCCTTCTTCTCCGGCGGCGGCGCAGAAGATTTCTCAGCGCCCTTGGCGGAGCCGTCGGATTCTCTGTATCTTCTTCTTTCTGTCGCAGACGCCTTTGGTTTCTCTTCGTCGGCCTTGGAGCCCTTCTGCCTTTTCTCCAGTTCGGTGAATGTCATTTCGGGCTTGGTTGTCGGTGCGCTGCGCATCCGCATATAGGCGGCGATGACGATCAGGATGGCGATGACCGCGATCGCGGCAAAGGTCGTCGGTTTGCTCCATATGGATTCGGTGACCGTTACCTGTACCGGAATATAATTTATCGGATTGCCGCCGGGAGGAGTCGGGAACGGGTCGGCGGGTGTGCAGGTGACCGTTAGGTTATGCTCACCCGCGCCAAGCCTGAATCTCAGCTCAGCCACGTATGTGGTTTCCGCGGGCACCGTCACAGTGGCGGTTGCGAGTACCCTCCCGCCCTCCGTCTCCGTGACGGTTATCGTTATGTCGTGGGGAACGGCCTCGGTGCTTATCAGGGGAATGAAGAGCGTACCGTCGCCGGTGTTGGTGAATCCTTCACCCCTCACATCACCAAAATTCATACTTGCGTCCGACTCGTCAGACGTGATCATGCTCATCGGTATGACGGCCATCATGATGACCGCAAGGGCGATCATTGTTCTTTTGTGGTTCATCTCTTCACCTCAGGTAATTATCTCATCGACGCGCTCTTGTTCGACGGCTCTTCTTATCTCCATGGAAAGCCTCCTTCCTGTGCTCATCTCTTTCCTCCAAAGGGCGTTGCCGTAAGGGTGCCCCACCGACATATGGACGTTGGTGCCCCCTCCTATGCGCGGAGCTACATCATAGATGTAGAAGTTCAGGTCCTTGTCTACGCACGTCTGCAGACAGAACGGGCCGATTATCCCCGGGTCATAGTATCTCTTTGCGGCCTTGATATACTTCTCGGCCATCTCGAATGCACTCTCCAGAAGGGATTCCCTCAAAGTTGCGGAATTATGGCCGCATACTGTGTATTCCGGCATGATTCCGTCATCTTCAAGCTCCACCTGCTGCTTGCCGGGGAGCCGGCAGTATCCGTCAAGGGAGGTCTCGAACCTCCAGTCCACTCCCAGGAGCTCAAGCTGCTCCCCTTTCTCTTCCAGAGGAGAGCGGAAGAAGTCCAGGTTGAACACCGGCCCGATGATGTACTGTTCCATCCTCGCCTCTTTTAGGAAATCCTTCTCTATGACGCCTTGTTTGACCAGCTCTGTTGACTTCTCAACGAATTGGTCGTAATCCTTAACGGTGAAGAATCCCCTTTCCAATTTCTTCACTTTGTGGTGGACCTTGATTATCGTAAGGGAATCTATGTCCTCGGGCTTCTCGATCTTCTTCGGGAATGGGAGACCGGCCTTCTCCAGGATCCAGTAGTAATCCCTTTCGCCGCCTCTCTCTTCCGATCTGAGGAGGTTCCTGCTTCCGACAAGCGGGACCTTGAACCGGTCTTCGACAGCGTCTATCCCGCCGTAAGAGACGAACGATCTGTTCGGGATGAAAAGCACGTTGTTCTTCATCAGGGAGTCCTGTACGTCAGGAAGCATGACGTCCTTGAATTTGTCCACAAGGACGACCTCGTCCACGACCCCCCGCACAGCATTCCCGGAGCTGTCGCGCTGAGTCCTGAAGTAATCGGCGAAGGTCTTCTCCCTTCCCTTCTGGCAGACCGCCACGGTCCTTAGGCCCTCGGATACCGCTCCGTCGCAGGTGTCCAGCGCGGAATGCGACGCAACGACCCCCACTTTGGCCTTTTTGAGATCATAATCGTCAAGATTTGCCAGAACCTCGTCTCTGCTTATCATCGTCAACCTCATCCGCAATAGTTTTCGCCATAATATAATCTTTTATAAGTGAACGGTCGGCGAACGCCGAAGCGGTCGAATCTAAATCTTAAATATATGTAGAACGTTCGTTGCATTCGGATAAGTTCCGATAAAGGTGGCCGAAATTGTTGATCAGCTCAGATGAACCGGACGGCAGCAGTAGCTGTCCAGAGCCGGCGGGGGAGGGGTTATAACGGGCGATTCCGAGGGCTATATGAATCTGGACCACATAGAGATGACGGTCCGCGAACTTTTGACGGAGATGAAGGACACATCCGAAGTGATAGTCGATCTGGCGTACGCATCCCTTCTGTACAACAGCGAGGACATGGCGCAGAAGGTCAATGAGCTCGAAGAAGAGATGGACGATCTTAAGTTCGTCATACGATTCAAAGTGCTGATGTCCTCAAGGACGAAAGAGGATGCGAAACAGCTCTCCGGGCTGCTGCAGGTCGCCTCCGCGGCAGACAAGATCTCCGACGCGGCGGCAGAGATCGTGGACCTTCTGAAACTGCCTATCGAGAGGCGCCCCTTCGTTTCGGCGATGCTGCACGAATCAGGCGAAAAGATCCGCGCTACAAGGCTGAGGCCGGAGTCATCTATGGTGGGGTATACGATAGGCAGATTGGGTGTCGAAGCGTCCACCGGATGCAGGATAATCGCTTTGAAGAACCGCCGCGGGTGGATATATGACCCGGAGGATGACGTCAAGATCCGTGCGGGCGACGACATAATAATAAGAGGGACCGAGGACGGATACAACCGGCTTGTGGAATTCGCAACAGGGAACAAGCCGTGGGAGTTCCCCGAAATATCCGAGGACGAGGAAGAGACCACCACGCAGGAAGAGGCGGCCAGCATAAACGACGAAGAGGAGGAGGAAGATTGAACAGGCTGCAGGAGATGATCTTGGAACTGAAGAACACTTCCGAGTTCATGGTGGATCTGGCGTATTCTTCCCTTATCTATGACAATGAGGAGATAGCGGAAGAGGTCATCTTCCTGGCCGGAACAATGGAGAACCTTTCCGCGAAGATCCAGGAACAGGCCGTCGATATCGGGACCAGCAATCCGGCGGAAATAGCCAGGATAGTCGTGGCGGTCAGGCTTCAGACCTCGATAATGTCCATCGCGAACGCCGCCAAATCCATAGCGGATGTCGTTCTGAGAGGGCTCGGGAAACACCCCGTCCTCGCAATGTCCATAAAAGAATCTGAGACCACCATAAGTCTTGCGAAGGTCGTGAAGGACTCTGTGCTGAACGGGAAGTCGTTTGCGGAAACGCGCCTCAGCACCAACTGCGGGATGTTCATCATCGCCATAAAAAGAGATAAAGAATACATCTTTGGTCCCGGGAAGGGCACCGTAATGGAAGAAGGGGACATACTAATCGCCAAGGGTCCGTCGGACGGCGTTCCTTATTTCAAGGCCTTTGCCGACGGTACGGATAAGGAATTATCGTCATGAGGATCATGTCCGATCACTAGAAACACCTCTTTTTCTCTTGAAGATTAAAATACCCCCCGCCCGTATGGTGTGCGGGGATGAAAAATGAATGAGATAATAGAATCCGAATTGCACATTGACGTCTGCGGGATGACGGTCATGACGACCAAGTCGGTCACGGAAGAAGGGCAAGATGTAACAAGAGGTACGGTCATAATCGGATAACTGAAGACTTACAGGCGCAGATATCGTTCAGCAGGTCATCGTTTTGTTTTTTTGTTCATATCTGCAGATGAGGTAACGGATCTGCGGATCATTATCGAAAACACCGCAAGCCGAACCCTTCTTAGGATAAGGTCAGCAGTACGATCACGCCTATCAGCACCCCTGCGCTGATGAGGTCCATGGAGGAGGATGTCATAGGTATGCTGTGGTCGTCAGGGTCAAGATCAAATCTGACGGCGGTCACCGCAACATAGTATGAAAGGAAGTTAAGGATCGTTGTCGTGATCATACCAGATATCAGGACTATGCCCATTACTTTTATGAAACCTATGTCTCCCGGACCGCCCATCATCATCGCGGCTAGGAACGCCATCACTCCGATATAGCTGTAGGTCACCGCCGCAAGGACGTAAGTGATGAAGAAGTTCTCCGACGCATTCTTGCCGGGGAATCTGCTTACACGAAGAGTACCCAGATGCAGCATGGAAGAGAGCCTGGACGTAAGCATTCCGGACAGGGCGTTCCCTTCGTTCAGGAAAGCCGGCATCAGTATTATGAGGACGGGAAGAATGATCAGCACTTCCGTCTTGTTCTCGATGATGACCCCCGCCGCGATATCCAGCACCAAGCACATCAGCAGTATGGGTGTGGACTGAGATATTATCCTCTTCGCCTCATCCTTCCTTCCGAGCACGATCTTCCTGGCAAATATGAACACGAGGAATACAACGGTGGCAAGTATCAGGAGAAGGGTAAGAAGGGTTATTATATTCTGATCGGGGCAGTGTATCACGAACCAGGCGCAGATGAAGAGCATAGGCATCGTAACGATGTCCCCGGCAGCGGCGATCAGCGGAGCGGTGATGTTATCCACATCCCAGTTCTTTTTGAAACCGCTCCATGCTATCAATAAATTGATGCCCAGAAGGACGATCCCGGCCAGCAGGCCGCCGAGCATTGATATGAATACGAAGCTGGCGATATGTATCTCGCCGAAGCCGAAGATGGCGACGACCGCCCACCCGATAACGCCCATAGCGAGAGACACTAAGAAACTGAGCCCTATGGACGATTCGATATTGGCACGAAGGATGGAGCCTTTTTTGAAGGACATCTTGAAAGTACCCATGTGCATGGACGTCCCGAGTCTGGAACCCATGGCGCCGAAGATGTTCCCCCTCATCCCTATGGCCGAATAAACGAGGACCATCATTCCCGGGATGGCCAGAATGTATGTCTCCATCGAACCCAGGAATATTCCGGCAATAAGGTCCGCCGTCGCGGCGATGGTAAGCGCGGTGAGCCCCATAACGAACACGGCTTTGTTACGGCCGAAGAATCCGCTGACAACTTTGCTGGAACCCATGAAACGCCACCTCAGCCCATGCTTATCATATCAGGCAACGAGTAGGCTATATTTATGATAAATGGCGGTGCGGCGGCGCATCTTACTGCACGGGCACGGAAGGACAGCTGAAGACACCGTCCCCTGATGGGATCAGGGTGTACGTTATCTCCAAAGGGGAGGCAACGGGAGATATATCCGGAAGGCCGCCCATGGGAAAGGTAACCTTCTATGAATGAGGTAAAGCTCTTCTTTCTCTTTTCATGAAAGAAGCGGAGTAGTGATGAACGAAAGCGCTAAAGCAATGGTAAAGAGTGAAAAAACGGGCAAGCCAGATATGAATGGTAGCCTCGCACAGATTCGAACTGTGGTCGCAGGATCCAGAGTCCCGCATGATTGACCGCTACACTACGAGGCTGTTAAACCTCCTCAACACAGCGCCCCTTTAATATTTTTCTATGTTTTATTGGTTGCATTTTGGTCCGGAGGTCCTCTGCGGTGTCGTCGTCAGCTTGTATGGTGCCGGAAGTAAGCTCTGCTGCCGGTCCCGTTCTGCGGAAAAGGATGGAATGAACGGACAGATGCGAATCCGTCAAAAGGCGAAAGATGCCATGATGAACGGTGCCGTTACTAGGTATTCTATTTCATACTGTTTTAGTATGAATTATATCAAAGCGTGCTTGTTTCCGGGAATTCTTCTGAGAAGGCCGGCGCGAGACACTCCGAAGGAGGCCGCAGTTCCGTCCGAACAGATACCGCCGCCTTTATCGAGATATTATTGGCCTCACACCCCTCGGATGCAAAAAATAGTGTGGTTTCCGCCTTTTCGGATTATATCATGCGGCGGCTTCAACTACATATTATTTATACACTCTATTTACATAATAATACGGGGGAAACGGGCCGCAACTATACAGGCGGCCCCAATCAAATTAAACGAAGGTATCATTATGAAGAATAAAAGGAGTATTCTAATAGGACTAGCGTTGCTTACAGTATCGCTTGCACTTGTATCGGTCGCTATCGTTTCTATGGTGGGAGAGAAAAACGACAGCGAAATATATGGAAAGAACTTCGGCGAGCTAGACGCCGACGATTATCAGTTGGTGACGGCAGTATCTGAAGGCAGTCTGATCAGCGCCGCAGTAGAAGGCGGCCAAGTCACACCCGTCAGTGAAACGGTGACCCTGACCCTAAATGCGTACCCTGCAGGGACCAGTACGTTCCAGTACAGGATCCAGGGAACGACAACATGGCAAAACTACTTCGGTTTGCCGGTGACACTCTATGCCGGCGATATAATTGAGATCACGACCGCAGCGGCCATCGGCTTCGACTTCCGATTCTGGGAGGACGCAAGCACCAGCGCCGTTAGGACATACACAATATCATCCGACGCTACGCTGATCGCATACTTCCTGACGGACACGCTTAGCGACAGATCTCTGATCACTCTGAATTCCATACCGGCGGGGGCGGGAATGTTCACTTGGTCCCTGCCCGGAATGACCGCATCCGTTGTATACGATGATCCATTCTATGTCAAGAAGAGCGACGACCTGACGATATCAACGTCAGCCGAAGCGGATTACACTTTCAGATATTGGAACGACAACTCCACAAATCTATCTAAGCATGTAGGCGCACATCCCGCCGACACAATATACACCGCATACTTCCTCGGAGACGATGCGGTGGCCCTGACTCTGAACACTTACCCCGCCATTACAGGCACCTTTGAGTACAGACTCCAGGGAACGGCGGCTTGGATCACCTACTTGGGCATGCCGGTACTGTTCAACATCGGCGACGAGGTGGAGATAAAGGCGGCAGCGTTACCGGGATATACCTTCCGGTTCTGGGAGGATGCCGGCGTCGTTGCTACGAGGATGTACACAATTCTACCCGAATCAACGCCTAGCGATAACGTATTGACCGCATACTTCCTCGGACCAGACACTGCCCTGATAACCCTGACAGTGTCGCCCGTCGGAGCGGGAACCTTCACCTGGTCCCTGCCGGGAATGACCGTATCAATTCCGTACGTCGGGCCGTTCCAGGTCAACACGATCGACTACCTGGCGATCTCCGTGGCAGAAGAGCCCGGAGAGATCTTCCAGTTCTGGGAGGACAATTCAACCGATCTTTCAAGGATAGTGGGCACGAACTCTTACGATACGGAATACACAGCATACTTCCTAATAATCGAAAAAGCGACCCTGACTCTGAACGCTTACCCCGCCATTACAGGCACCTTTGAGTACAGGCTCCAGGGATCGACGGCATGGGATATTTACTACGGTACGCCTATAGAATTCACTGTCGGCGATATCGTAGAGATAAGAGCAACTGCGTTGCCCCAATACACCTTCAGGTTCTGGGAGGACAGTAGCTATGACTATATGAGGGAGTTCACTATACCCTCCGGCGGCGCCGTACTCACCGCATACTTCCTCGGATCAGATACTGCTCAGATAACCCTGACCGCGTCACCCGCCGGAGCGGGAACGTTCGCTTGGTTCCTCCCAGGAATGGCCGCACCCGTTCAGTACGTCGAGCCGTTCCATGTCAACACGACCGACTACCTGACCATCTATGCGGCAGAAGAGCCCGGATGCACCTTCCTGTTCTGGGAGGATTATTCAACCGACGCCTCAAGGATAGTGGGCACGAACTCTTACGATACGGAATACACCGCGTATTTCCTGACCGCCGTAACAGCAACCCTGACCCTGAACACATACCCTGTCATGGCGGGTATCTTTGAGTACAGGCTCCAGGGAATGACGTTATGGGCCTCTTACCCCGGCACGCCGATGACACTCAACGTCGATGATGTGGTGGAGATAAGGGTAACGGCGTTATCGGGATACACCTTCCGGTTCTGGGAGGACGGCGACGATGCCGATCAGAGGATGTTCACCATGCCATCCTCCGACACCGTGCTGACCGCATATTTCTTCACCGGTACACCTGGGAGCGGAGCCCAGATAACCCTGACCGCGTCACCCGCCGGAGCGGGAACGTTTGCCTGGTCCTTGCCGGGAATGGCCGCACCTGTTGAATACATTGGGCCGTTCCGGGTCAACACGACCGACTACCTGACCATCTATGTGACAGAAGAACCGGGAGAGACCTTCCAACACTGGGAGGATAATTCCACTGGCCCATCGAGGGTCGTGGGCACGAACTCTTACGATACGGAATACATAGCATACTTCCTGACCGCCGAAGCAGCAACCCTGACCCTGAACACGTACCCAGCCATAGCGGATACCTTTGAGTACAGGCTCCTGGGAATGGTGTCATGGATTGCTTACTCCGGCACGCCGATGACACTCAATGCCGGCGATGTCGTAGAGGTCAGAATAGTTGCGACAAACGGATACACCTTCCGGTTCTGGGAGGATGCCAGCATCAACCCGTCGAGGACACATACGATGTCAGCGGTGCCAGGCGACAATGTGCTGACGGCATACTTCCTTTCCGAAGACCCCAACGATCAGGCATATATAACCCTGGCCGCCAGCCCGCCGGGAGCGGGAATATTCTCCTGGCAGCTGGACGGAATGACCGCGTTCATTCCGTATGTGAGCGGCACGCCATTCGTGATCAACAAGAGCGATGACCTGTTCGTTGAGACCGAAGATGAACTTGGATACACCTTCCGGTTCTGGGAGGATAATTCCACAAACCCCGTAAGGCATGTGGGCACGCACACTGCAGACACTGCGGTATATACTGCGTACTTCCTCGATGACCTCAACGCGGTCACCCTGACCCTTGAGGCGTCACCCGGCGTCACTCCCGAAGCCGGTACCTTCGAGTACAGGCTCCTAGGGACGACAACTTGGCTCGCCTACTCTATACCGGTGCAATTCAATGTCGGCGATAACATAGAGGTCGGAGCGGTTGCGGCACCCGGATATACATTCATGTTCTGGGAGGATGCCATCTACACCTATCAGAGGACATTCACAATACCCGCCGGCGGTGTCTCGCATACCGCATACTTCCTCTCAGCCAACGTCAGCGATCAGGTAGAGATAACCCTGACCGCCAGCCCGCCGGGAGCGGGAACGTTCTCCTGGCAGCTGGACGGAATGACCGCGTTCATTCCGTATGTGAGCGGCACGCCGTTCGCGATTAACAAGAGCGACGATCTGATCGTTGAGGCCTTAGGGGAACCCGGATACACCTTCCTGATTTGGGAGAATAATTCCACAAACCTCGTAAGGTATGTGGGCACGCACACTGCAGACACTGCGGAATACACTGCGTACTTCCTCGGTTCCAACACAGCCACCCTGACCCTTGAGGTGTCACCCGACGTCACTCCCGAAGCCGGTATCTTTGAGTACAGGCTCCTAGGGACGACAACTTGGCTCCCCTACACCACGCCGGTGCAATTCAATGTCGGCGACAACATAGAGGTAAGAGCGGCCGCAGCATCTCCATACACATTCATGTTCTGGGAAGATGCCATCGACACCAACCCGAGGATATTCACAATACCCGTCGGCGGTGTCTCGCATACCGCATACTTCCTCGGAACTGACACTGTCGAGATAACCCTGGTCGCTGTGCCGTCGGTAGGAGGAATGTTCTCCTGGCAGCTGGACGGGATGACCGCGTCCGTTCCGTATGTGAGCGGCACGCCATTCTTCATCAATAAGAGCGACGATCTGACCGTTGAGGCCGCAGGGGAACCCGGATACACCCTCCTGATTTGGGAGGACGCTACCACAACCCCCACCAGGCATGTGGGCGACCACCTCCTCAACACCACCGGCACAGAGACGTACACTGCGTTCTTCACCCCTAACAACCCCGCCGAGAGGTTCGCCCTGGACCTCCAGGCGGTACCATCATGGCTGGGCACCTTTGAATACATGCTCCCCGGAATGACAGCCTGGGCCGCATACACAGGCTCGGAGATGTTCAACGTTGGCGATACCGTACAGGTCAGAGCGGTCGGTGTACAAGGGTATGCCTTCCAGTACTGGGAGGTAATCACAAACACCAATCCCGTCAGGTCATTCGACAGTATCAATAACTCCGGTTTCGCATACTTCCTCGCGGACGACTCCGGCGGCAGGGTAAGAATAACCCTGACCAACCTCCCGTCGGGAGCGGGAACGTTCACTTGGCAATTATATGGAATGCCCTATGCTTTAGAATACACCGGACCGTTCTACGTCAACAGGTATATCGATGACCTGACGATCGTGGCCATAGCGGAACCCGACTACACCTTCAAGCAATGGATAGATGAACCAATTACGACTGCACTCAGGGACATATACTCCTTCTATCTGGATGACGATGAGAAAGAATACATTGCGTACTTCCTCACTGACGACCTCAGCGAGCGGGCCGACCTGACGCTGTATGACCTCCCCGTAGGGTATGGCGACTTCAAGTACCAGATCGCTGGTGTTGGAATGACGTCTTGGCACAACTTCGTAGGAACGACGATGGCGTTCAATAAGGGGGACATCGTATATGTTAGGGCAGATGCGCAACCCTCGTGCACCTTCATGTTCTGGGAGGATATGGACACTAATCCCTTAAGGCAATTTGATATGTCCCTCGGTGACCAGTCGGATACAGCGTACTTCGTCTCAGACGTCTTTGGCGACTGGGTAGAGATAACCCTGACCGCCAGCCCCTCGGGAGCGGGAACGTTCACATGGTGGCTGGACGGAATGACTGCATCCGTTCCGTACGTGGACGGCGTACCGTTCAGGATCAACAAGAGCGACAGACTGTTCGTCGAGGCCACAGCGGAACCCGGATACGCCTTCAAGGTCTGGAGTAACGGTACTGCAAACCCAACCTTGGATGTAGCTGACCATAGCGGCAACGGCAACGCCCATACGTACACTGCGTACTTCCTCGGAAATGACACGGCCCCATTGTTCGTTATTCCAACGCCCACAGGAGCCGGCACCTTTGAGTACAGGTATCTCGGGATGGAAGGATGGACCGCATATACTTACGGCGAGTCATTCAACGTCGGCGACATCGTAGAGCTCAGAGCAGTCCCGATAGGTGACTATGAATTCCAATTCTGGGAAGATGCTTCAGAGGATAAGATATTTACAACCTCCATCGACCAATTAGGCACAACTGTGTATGCATACTTCCTCTCCGATGATCCCAGCGATTGGGTAGAGATAACCCTGACCGCCAGCCCCTCGGGAGCGGGAACATTCTCTTGGTCGCTGCCAGGAATGACCGCATCCTTTTCGTACGTGAGCGGCACGCCGTTCATGATCAACAAGGCCGACTACCTGACGATCGAGACCACAGAAGATATGGGCACCTTCATGTATTGGGAAGATTTTTCCACAAGCCCCTACAGGAATGTGGGCGACCATCTCAGCAACATCACAGGCACTGCGGAATACACTGCATACTTCTCCGGAGTTGACATGGTCGTCCTGATCCTCGAGTCGTCCCCCGCCGCTGCGGATGTCGTCTTCGAGTACAGGGTTAATGGAACGCCGTCATGGACCACTTACACCATGCCGGTACAACTCAACCCCAGCGATGTCGTAGAGATCAATACGTATGCGACAAACGGATACACCTTCCGGTTCTGGGAGAACAACACTAACAGCAACCCGAGGACATACACTATGTCTTCAGTTCCTTACACCAATGAGACACTGACGGCATACTTCCTCTCCGACAACCCCGGCGATTGGGTAACGATAACTCTGACCGCCAGCCCGCCGGGAGCGGGAACATTCTCTTGGCAGCTGGACGGAATGACCGCGTTCATTCCGTACGTTAGCGGCACGCCGTTCGTGATCAACAAGAGCGACAATCTGTTCATTGAAGCCGAAGCGGAACTTACACATACATTCATGTTCTGGGATGATACTTCTACAATTCTCTACAGGAATGTGGGCGACCATCTCAGCAACATCGTCGGCACTGAGGAATATACCGCATACTTCCTCGGAACCGACACGGCTCCATTGTTCATTGGATCAATGCCCGCTGGAGCCAGCACCTTTGAGTACAGGTATCCAGGAATGGAAGGATGGACCACGTATACTTATGGCGAGCTATTCAACATCGGCGACGTCGTAGAGCTCAGAGCAGTCCCGGAAAGTGGATATGACTTCCTGTTCTGGCAAGATGCTTCAGAGGATGAGATTTTTATAACCTTAATCGACCAAATAGGCACAACTGTGTATGCATACTTCCTCTCCGATGATCCCAGCGATTGGGTAGAGATAACCCTGACCGCCAGCCCGTTGGGAGCTGGAACGTTTAGATGGCAGTTTTTCGGAATGACCGCGTGGGTCCAGTACGTGAGCGGCACGCCGTTCGTGGTCAACAAGGCCGACTACCTGATGATCGAGATCATAGAGGATACGGGCACCTTCCTGTATTGGGAGGACATGTCTACAAGCATGATAAGGCTCGTGGGCACCCATGTCACCGACACCAAGAGCTACACTGCATACTTCTCCGGAGTAGACATGGTCGTCCTGACCCTTGAGTCGTCCCCCGCCGCTGCGGATGTCGTCTTCGAGTACAGGGTTCAGGGAACGCCGTCATGGATCACTTACACCATGCCGGTACAATTCAACCCCGGCGAAACAGTAGAGATCAGAACATCCGCGACAAACGGATACACCTTCCGGTTCTGGGAAGACAACACTACCAGCAACCCGAGGACATACACTATGTCTTTAGTTCCTTACACCAATGAGACACTGACGGCATACTTCCTCTCCGACAACTCCGGCGATTGGGTAGAGATAACCCTGACCGCCAGCCCGCCTGGAGCGGGAACATTCTCTTGGCAGCTGGACGGAATGACCGCGTTCATTCCGTACGTTAGCGGCACGCCGTTCGTGATCAACAAAAGCGATGACCTGACCGTTCATGCCGAGCAAGCGGCATTATACACATTCGTCTCATGGGAGAATGTTTACACAACCCCAACCTGGATTGTGGGCGACCACCTCCTCAACACCACCGGCACAGAGGGATACACTGCGTACTTCCTTGACGCCGCCGCGCCGTATCTGACCCTCGAGGCGTTACCCGACGTCAACCCCGCAGCCGGTACCTTTGAGTATAGGCTAATGGGGATGACGGCTTGGCTCGCCTACGCTGCGCCGGTGCAATTCAATGTTGGTGATGCCATAGAGGTCAGAGCAACTGCGGAATCCGGATACAGCTTCCTGTTCTGGGAGAATGCCGACGACAACGCCGAGCGGGCATACACAATGCCGGTCGGCGACACCACGCTTACGGCATACTTCCTCGGAGCTGACACGGTCGAGATAACCCTGATCGCCGTGCCGTCGGTAGGAGGAACGTTCTCCTGGCAGCTGGACGGAATGACCGACTTTGTTCCGTATATAAGCGGCACGCCGTTTGAGATTAACAAGATCGACGACCTGACCATCAGGGCCGAAGCGGAACTCACACATACCTTCCTGGTCTGGGAGGATGCTTCCACAAGCCCCACCAGGAATGTGGGCAACCACCCCCTAAACGCCGGTACAGAGACGTACACTGCGTTCTTCACCTCTGACAACCCCGCCGAGAGGTTCGCCCTGGACCTCCAGGCGGTACCATCGTGGCTGGGCACCTTTGAGTACATGCTCTCCGGAATGACAGGCTGGGCCGCATACACAGGCTCGGAGATGTTCAACGTCGGCGATACCGTACAGGTCAGAGCGGTCGGTGTACAAGGGTATACCTTCCAGTACTGGGAGGTAATCACAAACACCAATCCCGTCAGGTCATTCGACAGCATCAATAACACCGGTGTCGCATACTTCCTCGCGGACGATCCCAACAGCAGGGTCCTGGTAACCATGACCGACGTACCGTCGGGAACGGGAACGTTCACTTGGCAGGTATACGGAATGCCCAACGTGTTCGAATACACCGGACCGTTCTACGTCAACAAACATATCGATGACCTGGTTATCGGGGCCATAGCGGAACTCGGCTACACCTTCCAGTTCTGGATGGATGAGCATGATGATAACGTATCCAGGACCATAGACTCCTGGCAGCTGGGCGAAGACGAGAAGAACTTCATTGCGTACTTCCTCACTGACAACCTCAGCGAGCAGGCCGACCTGACGCTGTATGACCTCCCCGCAGGGTACGGCGACTTCAAGTACCAGATCGCTAACGTCGGAATGACGTATTGGCGTGAATTCGTAGGAGGAACGACGATGGCGTTCAACGATGTGGATGTCGTAAATGTTAGGGCAGACGCGCAACCCGTGTGCACCTTCCTGTTCTGGGAGGATGCGGATACTGACCCTGAAAGGACATTTAACATGTCCGCCGGCGACCAGTCGGATACAGCATACTTCCTCGGAACTGACACTGTCGAGATAACCCTGATCGCCAGCCCCTCGGGAGCGGGAACGTTCGAATGGCAGCTGGGCGGAATGACCGCATTCGTTCCGTATGTGGACGGCGTGCCGTTCGTGATCAACAAGACCGACTACCTGATGATCGAGACCATAGAGGATACGGGCACCTTCATGTATTGGGAGGATTCGTCTACAAGCATGTCAAGGGCCGTGGGCACCCACGTCACCGACACAAAGAGCTACACTGCATATTTCTCTGGAGTTGACATGGTCACCCTGACCCTTGAGTCGTCCCCCGCCGCCGCGGATGTCGTCTTTGAGTACAGGGTTAATGGAGTGTCGTCATGGACCACTTACACCATGCCGGTACAACTCAACCCAGGCGACATCGTAGAGATTAGAACATATGCGACAAACGGATACACCTTCCGGTTCTGGGAGGACAACACTAACAGCAACCCGAGGACATACACTATGTCTTCAGTTCCTTACACCAATGAGACACTGACAGCATACTTCCTCTCCGACAACCCCGGCGATTGGGTAACGATAACCCTGACCGCCGACCCGTCGGCAGGAGGAACATTCACATTGCGGCTGGGCGGAATGACCGGATCCTTCCCGTGCGCTAGCGGCGCGTCGTTCGCGATCAACAAGGACGACGACCTGACCATCGCAGTCGATGAGGCGCAGGACTACACCTTCCAGTACTGGTTGGACAACGTCTCGGCAAGCCAGTCGAGGAATGTTGGCACGCATATTGTAGCCACTGCGGAATACACTGCGTACTTCCTCGATGACCTCAACGCGGTCAGCCTGACCCTGAACGCAGACCCGGCGACGGCCGGTACCTTCGATTACAGGCTCCAGGGAATGACAGACTGGGTCGCATACCTCGGCTCGCCGGAGTGGTTCAACATCGGCGATGTCATAGAGATCATAGCAACTGCGGCGCCCGACTACACCTTCCAGTCCTGGGAGGATGCCGGCACCAACCCCGTTAGGACCGTCACAATGTCCGCCGGCGGTGCCGCGCTGACAGCATCCTTCCTCTCTGATGACCCCCCCACGACGGTCTATCTGACCCTGGAATCATACTCCGTTGGGGCAGGTACCTTTGAATACAGACTCCAAGGAGAAGCGGTATGGAACACCTACACTACTTCGGCGGCATTCTACGCAGGCGATGTCGTAGTGATCAGAGCGATTGCGGAACCCGGATACACCTTCCAGAACTGGGAGGACTTAAGCACCGGCGAATATAGAGTATACACCATATCCTCCGATGCAATGCTGACCGCATACTTCCAATCCAGCACAGTGACTCTGACCCTGACCGCATACCCGTTGGGAATGGCTTCCTTCCAGTACAGGCTTCAGGGAGATACGGCATGGACCCCCCACACTGGCGTTGGCTTGCCGATTACGTTCAACGTCGGCGATATCGTGGAAGTAAACCCGGTCCCCTCCCAGCCCACAGTCGACTTCTGGTTCTGGGAGGACACCTCCACGGACACACCGAAGGAACTCACATTGTCCGCCGACACCTCGCTGAACGCATACTTCCTTTTCAATATAGCCGGAGGCAAGTCCACGATAACTCTGACCGCCAGCCCGCCGGGAACGGGAACGTTCTATTGGCAGCTGGACGGAATGACCGTGTCCATCCCATATGAAGGGCCGTTTGAGGTAAACAAGATGGACTCTCTGACGATCGAAGCTGTAGGGGGCGCGGGATATGGCTTCCAGTACTGGGAGGATAACTCCACGGACCCATCCCGACATTTGAGCATGGTTACCGACGACACGGGATACACCGCATACTTTGACGTCACGGCCCCTCTGATTCTGGATACATACCCCGCAGGGGCCGGTACCTTTGAGTACAGGCTTAAGGGAGCGACGGTATGGATCCCTTACGGCGGCATGCCGGCGACATTCGATATCGGCGACACCGTAGAGATCAGAGCAATCGCTGAACCCACATATGCATTCAGGTTCTGGGAGAATGCCGACGACGACCCCGTGATGGAATACACAATACTGCCTACAGGCAACACTCTGATGGCCTATTTCCTCTCGGAGATATCCAATGAGCGTGTCCAGATAACTCTGGACGCCTTCCCGGGAGGAGCGGGAACATTTGAGTGGACCCTGCCGGGAATGTCCGTGTTCCTTGGGTACAACGGATCATTCTACGTCAACAACACCGATGACCTGACAATTATTACGACAGAGGCGTACGGATACACCTTCCTGTACTGGGAGGACAACTCCGTAAGCACGTCAAGGTTCGTGAGCGCGCCTCAAAGCGGCGACGCGTCATACAGGGCATACTTCCTTGGGCCAGACACAGTGACTCTGACCCTGGAGTCATACCCCGAAGGGGCAGGTGCCTTTGAGTACAAGCTCACAGGAACGGAAACATGGTTTGCCTACGAAGGGCTGGTGGTGTTCAACGAAAATGACAGCATAGAGATCAGAACAACTGTGGAACCCGAATACGTCTTCCGGTACTGGGAGGACTCAAGCACCGGCACAGACAGGGTATACACAATGTCTGCGGATGCCGCGCTGACCGCATACTTCCAACCCAGCACAGTGACCCTGACCCTGAGCGCATACCCACTGGGATCAGGCGCCCTCCAGTACAGGCTCCTGGGAGATACGGCATGGACTCCATACCTCGGCCTGCCGGTGACCTTCAACCTCGATGAGATCGTGGAGATAAGTCCGGTCCTCGGATCCGACTTCCGGTTCTGGGAGGATGCCTCCACGGACGCGATTAAGGAACTCACCTTGTCCGACGACGCCTCGCTGACGGCATACTTCCTTTACAATACAGCCGGAAGCAAGTCCGTGATAACTCTGACCGCCGACCCGCCGGGAGCGGGAACGTTCGCCTGGTCTCTGCCGGGAATGACCGCGTCCATCCCATATGGGGGGCAGTTTGAGGTCAACAAGATGGACCTTCTGACGATCGAGGTCTCAGAGAACGCAGGGTATGTTTTCCTGTACTGGGATGATAACTCCACGAATCCATCCAGGTATTTGGGCATGAACCTCGTTGACATGGAATACACTGCGTATTTCCTAGAATCCGATACAGGCAGGGGAGCTCCGGCCTATACATGGACGTATGCAAGTGTCTCAATGACCCCTTTTGCTGAAGCGGAAAATGACTATGTCCAGCTGGTAATAGACAGAGGCACCGCAACAATGAACGTTCAGATGTCCGAAGAACTGTACAACGAGATAGTGGGAAATGCGCTGGAGGCGTTGGGCAGGGATCTGGACAGGCAGCAATGGGGATACACAGACACACTAGGTGACTATCTGTCATATGAGGATCCGGTGCTGAAGAGCATAGCGGATGCCTTCACAGTGGTCACCGCCGGCTGGAGCGATTCCAGCCGCATCAATTTCGTACTGAGGTTCGTTCAGAATATTCCGTTTGTGACCGACAATCAGAGTATGGGGGTGGGAGAGTATTGGAAGCTGCCTACCGAGACGTTCTGGGAAGGAAAAGCCCTCTCTGCCTCTGAAGAAGAAGCCAAACAGAAAGGAGAACCCCTTCTGAACCGAGGAGGCGACTGCGAGGACCATGCTCTACTCTTTGTATACTTGATCAAAGCAATGGATTACGAATTCGTGATACATGACGTGGACACAAAGGGGATAGGGGGAGGCCGGATGGGAGACCACATCACTGCCGGCGTTCTTGTAACAGACGGAACCGGAACTCATGTAGAATATGGGGGGAAAACATACTATTACTGCGACGCAACCTGGGAAGGCTATAAGCTGGGGATGCTTGGCGGATGTATGATCCTCAACACATGGGAGGAGAATTTAGGCTGGGAATGGGCATGGGTTGGCAATGATGCAGTGTGGAACAATGACCCAGTGGTTGTCTATGCGTAAAAGGTGTCGTGTACTTAATGAAAGGTCTCTAAAAGGATGATTGACCGTACTGCGGAGGTCATCATCCACACAGGCGACCAGATCACAAGACAGGGAGGCAGGCTGAATTCAAAACACCGGTCTGAGAAGATGATTCGAATATCATCTGCTCTGCCGCAGTGTTCAGCGGCCCTCTGTCGAGTGGTCATATTTATCATATGCAGCTGATTTTTATTTTATAAGAAAAAGGCGGTTTCCGCACACGCTGCGGCGATGACCGGCCGCTCCGACCGCGCCGCGTGCTTAACGGTCCGCCATTCTCTTTTAGGAGATCGAACGAGGCGCGCCGCCGCAAAGCTCCTCACTCCCTCATGCAGATATAGCGCGCTGTTCATGAACCGCACTGTACGGCGAAAGCGACCGGTTCTTATCCCGATATGGAGTTGGGTGCCAGTTCTATAGCTTCATATAAGCTGGATAATGATGCCTTCTTCCCCAATAAGGATGCCATCGTTCGACCAATGTCGAACTTAATGATTCTGTTATTTATACTGTTAACTCCTACAATTATTCAAGTAGTATGGGGGCAGGCCGTAATTTAGATTCAGGCAGGCCTTTATTAAAAAAGAGGTATCACGATGAAAGGCAAAAAGAGTGTTTTAGTAGTGCTTGCGTTGCTGACAGTATCGCTTGCGCTAGTATCGGTCGCTGTTACTTCCATGTCGGGAGGAGACGGTAGCGGCGAAATGTACGGAAAGAACTTCGGCGGGTCCGGCCAGGATTATTATCAATCAGTAACGGCAGTACCAGGCGGTATTGTCGCCGTTGGGTATTCAGGCGCATTTGGCGACGGAGATTGGACGGGCGTCGAAGGTAAAGGTAAAATCGATGCGATCATCGTGAAGTATGATAACAATGGCAATGTAATATGGAAGAAGAATTTTGGTGGGTCAGATGATGATTATTATTATTCAGTGACGGCAGTGCCCGACGGCATTGTCGCTGTGGGTATTTCATACCAGGACTCATTCGGCAATGGTGATTGGATCGGTGTCGCAGGAAAAGGTTACAACGATGCCATCATTGTAAAATATGACAACAATGGCAATGTATTATGGAAGAAGAATATCGGCGGAACCAACGTTGATTATTATTACTCGGTGGCGGCAGTACCAGACGGCGTTGTCGCCGTAGGTAATTCTAATTCAATGGGTAACGGCGATTGGACCGACATCAAAGGGAAAGGCGGCTATGATGCAATCATCGTGAAGTATGACAACAACGGCAATGTGGTGTGGAAGAAGAACTTTGGCGGGTCAGGCAGCGATTATTATCAATCAGTAACGGCAGTGCCAGACGGCATTGTCGTCGTGGGATACTCGGGCGCATTCGGTATCGGTGATTGGGCCGGTGCTACTGGGAAGGGCGGATGGGATGCAATCATCGTGAAGTATGACAACAATGGCAATGTGGTGTGGAAGAAAAACTTCGGTGGGTCAGGCTATGACTACTATTACTCGGTAACAGCAGTGCCCGACGGCATTGTCGCCGCCGGATACTCCAATGCTTTCGGTGACGGCGACTGGATCGGTTTCGCAGGGAAAGGTAACAACGATGCGACAGTCGTGAAATATGACAACAACGGCAATGTAGTATGGAAGAAGAACTTCGGCGGGCCGGATAACGATATGTATCGTTCAGCGGCGGCAGTACCCGATGGCATAATCCTCGCGGGGCATTCAGGCACACTAGGTGATGGTGATTGGACCGGCGTTGCGGGAAAAGGCGGCGCCGACATGATCCTCGTGAAATATGACAACAATGGCAATGTAGTATGGAAGAGGAACTTCGGCGGGTCAGGTAACGATGCTTGTTTCTCAGTGACAGCGGTACCCGACGGCGTTGTCGCTGCGGGATGTTCTAACGCATTTGATAATGGGGATTGGACAGGCATCGTAGGGAAAGGTAACAATGATGCAATTATCGTGAAGTATTTCGTAACGGCTCCGGCTCCTGTCACGAACATAACGGGGGTGCCTTTGACGGCTACTGCTGGAATTCCTCTGACGCTGACCGGAACCGTGGTCCCTTCCGAAGTTGCATACAAGACCATAACATGGTCTGTTAAGAGTGCTGGGACAACGGGGGCGATCATCAGCGGAAATGTGTTATCCGTAGCAGCGACAGGTACAGTTGTTGTGACAGCCATTGTCGCAAACGGCATCTCGCCCGGCGTAGACTTCGTGAAGGACTTCATCATAGAGGCGGAGTGCGCCTCTGTTCTTTTGGAAGAAATATATAAAAAGAGCTTCGGCGGGTCCGGCCAGGATGAATACCTATCTGTAGCGGCTACACCCGACGGCATTGTCGCTGTGGGATATTCTGGTGCATTTGGCAATGGCGATTGGGCGAGCATCGGAGGGAAAGGCGGCACCGATGCGATAATCGTGAAGTATGACAACAACGGCAACATTGTATGGAAGAAGAGCTTTGGCGGGTCCGGCCAGGATCATTATCGATCGGTGGCAGTAGTATCTGACGGCCTTATTGCCGTTGGATATTCGAGCAAATTTGGCAATGGTGATTGGGCGGGCGTCGCAGGGAAAGACGGCACTGATGCGATAATCGTGAAGTATGACAACAATGGCAACGTTGTATGGAAGAAGAACTTCGGCGGATCCGGCCAGGATTATTATAATTCAGTGACGGCAGTACCCGATGGCGTTGTGGTAGTGGGGTATTCGACTTCTTTTGGCAACGGTGATTGGGCGGGCGTCACAGGGAAAGGCGGCTACGATGCGATCATCGTGAAGTATGACAATAATGGCAATGTAGTGTGGAAGAAGAACTTTGGCGGGTCAAGCGGCGATTATTATCAATCAGTGACGACCGTATCCGATGGTGTTGTCGCCGCGGGATATTCGGAAGCATTTGGTAATGGCGACTGGGCAAGCACCGTAGGAAAAGGTAGCTATGACGCAATCATCGTGAAATATGACAACAACGGCGATGTTGTATGGAAGAAAAACTTCGGTACATCAGGCGGCGATATTTATCAGTCAGTGACGGCGGTACCAGACGGCATTGTGGTAGCGGGGCATTCGACTTCTTTCAGTAATGGCGATTGGGGGGGCGTCGCAGGGAAAGGCGGTTCCGATGCGATCATCGTGAAATATGACAACAATGGCAATGTGGTGTGGAAGAAGAACTTTGGCGGGTCAGGCAGCGATTATTATCGATCAGTAACGACGGTACCAGACGGTGTTGTCGCTGTAGGGTACTCGAGCCTGTTCGGCAATGGCGACTGGACCGGCGTCATGGGGAAAGGTGACGCCGATGCGATCATCGTGAAGTATGACAACAATGGCGACATAGTGTGGAAAGATAATGTCGGCGGGTCAAGCGGCGATTGTTATTATTCAGTAACAGCTATATCTGGCGGCATCGTCGCCGTTGGGTATTCAGACGTATTAGATAACGGGGATTGGACAGGCGTTGCATGGAAAGGTAACAGCGACGCGATCATCGTGAAGTATGGCGTATCGGTTCTGGTTCCTGTCATGGACATAATAGGAGTGTCTTCGGCAGCTACCGCCGGAACGCCTCTGACACTGACCGGAACGGCGGTACCGTCCGATGCTGCGTACAAGACCATAATATGGTCCGTTAAGAGCGCTGGGACAACAGGAGCGACCATCAGCGGCAATATCCTCTTGACAACTGGAGCTGGCAAGGCGGTCATCACAGCGACCATTGCAAACGGTATCGCGCCTGGCATAGACTTCGTGAAGGATTTCATCATAGAGGCGGAGAGCGCAGTTGCTCCATGGGAAGAAATATACAAAAAGAACTTTGGCGGACCCGTCCAGGATGAATACCGATCTGTGGCGGCAACACCCGATGGTGTTGTCGCTGTGGGATATTCTAATAATGTCGGCGACGGTGATTGGGCAGGGGTCCAGGGAAAGGGTAACTATGATGCGATCATTGTAAAGTATGATAACAACGGCAATGTGGTGTGGAAGAATAACTTCGGCGGGTCAAGTACTGATTATTATTACTCAGTGACGGCCGTATTCGACGGCGTTATCGCTGTGGGATATTCATACGCAGGTTCGTTCGGTAACGGGGATTGGGCGGGTGTCGCCGGGAAAGGCGGCGCCGACGCGATCATTGTGAAGTATGACAACAACGGCAATGTTGTATGGAAAAAGAACTTCGGCGGATCTGGCAGTGAATACTATCTTTCAGTGATTACCGTATCCGATGGCGTTGTCGCCGCGGGATATTCAGATACATTTGGCAATGGAGATTGGGCGGGCGTCGCCGGGAAAGGCGGCGCCGACGCGATCATTGTGAAGTATGACAACAACGGCAATGTTGTATGGAAAAAGAACTTCGGCGGGTCAGGCGGCGATTATTATCAATCGGTGACGGCAGTGTCCGATGGTTTTGTCGCCGCGGGGTATTCTAGCGCATTCGGTAGCGGAGATTGGGCGGGCGTCGGCGGTAAAGGCGGCAACGACGCGATCATCGTGAAGTATGACAACAACGGCAATGTTGTATGGAAAAAGAACTTCGGCGGGTCGGCCGGCGATGTTTATCAATCGGTGACGGCAGTGTCCGACGGCATAGTTGCAGTTGGGTACTCGTATTTATTTGGGAATGGAGATTGGATCGGCGTCGGCGGTAAAGGCGGCATTGATGCTATCATCGTGAAATATGACAACAACGGTAATGTTTTGCTGAAGAAGAACTTCGGCGGAATCGGCGATGATTATTATCGGTCAGTGACGGCAGTGTCGGATGGTATTGTCATCGCTGGGCATTCTAGCTCATTTGGGAATGGAGATTGGGTCGGCGTCACTGGGAAAGGCGGCGCCGACGCGATCATTGTGAAGTATGACAACAACGGCAATGTTGTGTTGAAGGAGAACTTCGGCGGGTCAGGCCATGATTATTATCAATCAGTGACGGCAGTACCGGGCGGCATTGTCGCAGGAGGATATTCAGAAACATTCGGTAACGGCGACTGGGCAGGCACCGCAGGGAAAGGAGGCTCCGATGCGATTATCGTAAAGTATGGCGTAACGGTTCTGGCTTCCGTCGTGGACATAACAGGAGTGTCTTCGATAGCTGCCGCCGGAACACCTCTGACACTAACCGGAATGGTAGTACCATCCGATGCAGCGAACCAGGCCATAGTATGGTCTGTTAAGAATGCCGGAACAACGGGAGCTACGATCAGCGGAAATGTATTATCTACAACAGCGGCAGGCACAGCAGTCGTGACTGCCACCATCGCAAACGGCATCTCGCCCGGCGTAGACTTCGTGAAGGATTTCAGCATCTCTTGCTCCTCCGACAAATACAGGGTAGAGGCCTCTATGACCCTGGGCGGCACCGGAGTGCTGTGGAGGACCAGCACACTGGTCGATCAGGGAACGAGCTTTGAATGCGAAGCCAGATCCTTTGAAGGATATACCTTTATCGGATGGTATGAGGGGAACACCTTACTGTCCGCGTCCCAGCTGTACTCTTTCACAGTCAGTAAAGATATCACAATAGAAGGAAGATTATCGGCAACAACACAAAATGTTCCAGTCACAGATATAACCGGGGTCCCAGCAACGGCTGTCGCCGGAACACCTCTGACTCTGGCAGGGACGGCATCTCCGAATAACGCAACAAACAAGATCATAACATGGTCTGTCAAGAGCGCTGGGACAACGGGAGCGGCCATCAGCGGCAGTACTCTTTCCACTACGGGAACCGGCACGGCGGTCATTACTGCGACCATCGCAAACGGCACCGCGCCCGGCGTAGACTTCGTGAAAGATTTCACCATCTCTTTCTCCGGGTACTGGGTAGAGATCTACATCACTCCAGGCGATGCCGGGACCTTGAACGTTTATTACAATAACGAAAACCAGGAGAACAGCGGATGGGTCGCCGCCGGAACTGAGATCGATTGCGCAGTTGCGCCGGGTAACGGATGGACCTTTGATGGATGGTATATGGGAGGCACCGATTTCCAGTGGTCTGTAAGCACTTGGCATACTTTCACAGTCAACGGAGATATCGCGATCGAGGGAAGATTATCGGCGTTACCGACGTTGATCCCCGTCACGGATATAATTGAGGTGCCTTCTGCGGCAGCCGCAGGGATACCTCTGACTCTGACAGGAGCAGCGGTCCCCTCCAACGCCACGCACAAGGATATTGTATGGACAATCAAGAGCGCTGGAACAACGGGAGCAGCGATTTCAGGGAACATCCTATCCGCGACCGCCGGCGGCACGGTTACCGTTACGGCAACCATAGCCAATGGCGTAGCCGTAGGCACACCATACACAAAGGACTTCACGATCACAGTGGCGGCACCAGTGATTCCCGTCATGGACATTGCCGGCGTCCCCGCAACGGCTGTCGCAGGGATACCTCTGACCCTGGCCGGAACAGTGTCTCCGAATAACGCCACGAATAAGACCATAATGTGGTCTGTCAAGAATGCAGGGACAACGGGAGCGACCATCAGCGGCAGTACTCTATCCACCACGGGAACCGGCACGGCAGTCATTACAGCTACCGTCGCAAACGGCACCGCACCAGGTGTAGACTACGTGAAGGATTTCACCCTCACTTTAGGCGGGTACCGGGTAGAGATTTATGTCTCCCCGGTCAATGCGGGAATACTGTCGGCTGTTTTCAGTGGCGCAAATCAAGTAGCGACCACCGAGTCAGCGATCGTTGGCTGGGCCACCGCCGGAACGAGAATTGACTTTGTAGTTACGCCGGACGAGGGATGGGTCTTTGATGGATGGTATTGCGAAGGGGCCAATATGTTCCAAGGCGGATGGCCCGTACAAAATACTGGTAGTATTATGGTCAATGGAGATATCACGATCGAGGCAAGGTTATCGGTAGCGACAGCAAACACTGTTCCAGTTACAGATATCGCCGGCGTTCCCACAGCGGCTGTCGCCGGGACGCCTCTCACCCTGACCGGAACGGTGGTCCCCGCCGATGCGACAAACAAGGCCATATCATGGTCAGTTAAGAGTCCCAGTTCAACAACGGGAGCATCCATCAGCGTAAACGTATTATCCACAACAGCGGCAGGCACAGTCGTCGTGACGGCCACCATTGCCGACGGCGTAGCCGTTGGCACACCATACACAAAGGACTTCACGATCACAGTGGCGGCACCAGTGATTCCTGTCATGGACATCACAGGCGTTCCCACAGAGTCTGTCGCCGGGACGCCTCTGACCCTGACCGGAACGGTGGCCCCGTCAAACGCCACGTTCCAGACCATATCATGGTCCATTAAGAACTATGGTACAACCGGAGCGACGATTAATGGTAACATCCTCTCGACGACCGGATCGGGAACGTTGACCGTGACGGCCACGATTGAAAAAGGCAATGCGGACGGTACGTCATATGTGCAGGATTTCATTATAGAATCAAGGGACAACCTTGCCCCATTGGATGAAATTTATAGAAAGAATTTCGGAAGTTCAGGTAATGATATTTATCAGTCGGTAACGGCGATACATGATGGTGTTATCGCCGTTGGATATTCGGCCACATTCAACTCCGGCGACTGGGCGGGCATAACGACAAAAGGCAGCCAAGACGCGATCATCGTGAAGTACGATAACGACGGCAATGTGGTATGGAAGAAGAACTTTGGCGGGAACGGCATAGATGCATATAATTCAGTTACAGCGGTACCGGGCGGCGTTATCGCTGTCGGGTATTCAGCCACGATTGGTAACGGCGATTGGGCGGGCGTAACAGGTAAGGGCAACCAAGATGCGATTATTGTTAAGTATGATAACGACGGCAATGTGGTGTGGAAGAAGAACTTCGGTGGTTCGGGCATCGACACTTATCAGTCGGTAACGGCGGTACCTGACGGCGTTGTCGCCGTCGGGTATTCAGCCACATTCAATTCCGGCGACTGGGCGGGCATAACGACAAAAGGCAGCCAAGACGCGATCATCGTGAAGTACGACAACGACGGCAACGTGGTGTGGAAGAAGAACTTCGGTGGTTCGGGCATCGACACTTATCAGTCGGTAACGGCGGTACATGACGGTGTTATCGCTGTTGGATATTCAGCCACATTCAATTCCGGCGACTGGGCGGGCATAACGACAAAAGGCAGCCAAGACGCGATCATCGTGAAGTACGACAACGACGGCAATGTGGTATGGAAGAAGAACTTTGGCGGGAACGGCATAGATGCATATAATTCAGTGACAGCGGTACCGGGCGGCGTTATCGCTGTTGGGTATTCCAATGCATTCGGCAATGGAGATTGGACAGGTGTCACCGGAAAAGGAAACTACGATGCAATCATCGTGAAGTACAATAACGATGGCAATGCGGTGTGGAAGAAGAACTTCGGTGGTTCCGGCGTTGATTATTATTACTCAGTGATGGCCATACCTGGTGGTGTTGTCGCCGTTGGGTATTCAGCCACATTCAATTCCGGCGACTGGGCGGGCATAACGACAAAAGGCAACCAGGATGCTATTATCGTGAAGTACGGCGTAGTTGTACCTGTAACGAGCATATCGGAAGTGCCTTCGGCGGCTGTCGTCAGAACGCCTCTGACTCTTACTGGAACGGTGGACCCGTCAGACGCCACGTTCCAGACCATATCATGGTCTGTACGAGGACTTACCGGAGCGACCATAAGCGGAAACACATTATCCACAACCACATCGGGCATAGCCATAGTGACGGCCACGATCGCATATGGCGCCGGCGGCGGTATGCCATATGCACAAGAGTTCACAATCAGAGTGGAACCGGTGCCAGTGACGAATATCACAGGAATTCCGACAACGGCAACAGCGGGAACACAGCTGACCCTGATTGGAACAGTGGAACCCACCAACGCAACGAACAAGACCATCGCTTGGGAGGTCAAGTATCCGGGAACTACTGGGGCGACGATCACTAACACCAACAGACTCAATACGACCGGAGTCGGTACGGTGACCGTTACGGCCACTATAACCGACGGTGCTGCAATCGGTGAACCATATACACAGGACTTTGACATCGTCATGACGCCTGTATATGTGACGGGCATCACCGGAGTTCCGCAAGTGACGGTGGCGGGAATATCGCTGCGTCTGACCGGAACGGTGGCCCCCTCCAACACCACATACAAGACCATAAACTGGTATGTCAAGGACAAGGGAACTACGGGGGCAACCATCATCGGCAACACCCTTTGGACGAGTGGATCCGGCAAAGTGATCGTCACAGCCACCATAGAGAACGGTAGCGCGACAGGTGACTTCACACAGGATTTCACCATCCAATGCTATACAATAAAGGTTTATACCACTCCCAGTGAGGTTGGTGATGCGGGAGGTTTACGGATTATAGGTGGCTGGGTCAATGACGGAAACTCAGGGTATTACGAGTTCGATTGCGTAGTTTCGAATAACACATTAAATGCAGGATGGGTCTTTGAAGGATGGTATCGGATTGATATGGGGGGTGAACAGTGGGCTACAACTCCATGGCTCCCCACTTTCAATGTCAACAGGGATATGATAATCGAGGGGAGATTTTCACATCCGGCGTATTTCACGGTCACAACGCAAAATTCAACGCCTACAGTCATTACAATGACACCAACCAATAGTAATGACGAAATCAGCCAAAGGATTTGGACGATTAGCGACACTAATGGAAATATACTGTACAATAGCACATCTGATTGGGGCGCCAGTTATGATTATGGCTCAATAGGTGCTTTTATAATCAGACATACTATAACTCTCATCAACCTAAATGGATATTATGAGCTGTCATACGAAACTTATTATTGGGCCAACCCAACCTTTACATGGACTTATGCAAATAGCTTACTTACTCCTAATAGAGAAGTGGAAATTAATAATGTTCGATTATTAATAAACAATGGTACTGCACGAATGGATGTTCCTCAGATGTCTTTAAGGTGGTATGAAGAAGCGTTAAATACAGAAATAAAAAGATCGCCCCATTATGATGATTTGAACACCTATATAAGATCCGATGATCAAATAATAAGAGACATAGCAAGAGCGTTTAATGAAATCACCGATGGCTGGAGGGACGTTGATCGCATTAATTTCGTACTAAGGTTTGTTCAAAATATCCCTTATGACAACGAAGAAGGCGACCACATAACGCCAGATTATTGGAGGTTGCCAGCAGAGACCCTCACAGAAAATATAGGCGACTGCGAGGACCACGTACTCCTTTTCGTATCTTTGATTGGAGCAATGAATTACAGATATGTGATACATTGGGTAGAGGTTTTGCATAATGATGGTTCAGTTGGTATTCATCTTACGGCTGGCGTTGCGCTAAACCCCAATGTAGCTGGCAGACTCCCCACGAATTACGATGGGACTGATTACTATTATTGTGAAGCAACATGGAATCGCTGGGAACTAGGAGAACAGCCCGAAAATAGTACAATTGTTAGAACTTGGGGGAATAACGGCTGGCATGTTGTAGGGTATGAAGGATATTGGACTCATGTACCTGTTGTGGAGTTAAATGGCAAACTCTATTATGCGGGATTAAGCGGCAAACCGTGTGAAGTGGTAGATGTAGAAGGTAGACAACTCGTGTTTGTGGAATTTGATGACAGAACTGTGTGGATAAGGGCAGATTATGTGATATCTGCGGTATTAAACGGTACGACATATGAAGGAGTGGTTTCAGGCGGAACAGTCTATAAAGTATCGGCGATAAACGTAACACGCCATGCGTCGCTCACGTCAGACGATGGTACAAGATATGTTTTTGAGTTAAACAGCTTTCTCCATGCGGAGTACTCTATGGAGGTGAGTTAAGTTAATGGCACACTCTATTGGGGCGTTGATGATAATCAACACACCCTAAAAGGTCGTCGAACAGGGATGTACTATCGCAATATTGCCCAAACTAGACATCAGTAGGCTTACGGATACAGACTCCTCATTTCAATAAGGGGCTCGCCACAGCACGCATCAGAGGACTGTTTCCTTAACCTTCTCGAATATCCCGTCAATGTCCCCGGTGCCTCTGACGGTCCGGAGCTTTCCCCTTTTTTCGTAGTATTCGATGAGGGGCATCGTGTTCCTGCGGTATACGTTCAGCCTGTTGACGACAGTCTCCTCTTTATCATCATCTCTGTGGTAGAGTTCCGAGCCGCATTTATCGCATATCCCCGATTCCGCCGGCGGGTTGTAGTCTAGGTGGTATACGGCATTGCATTTCGGGCACGAGCGCCTTTTCGTGAGTCTGTTGACCAATTCCGCATCATCGACGTCAAGGTTCAGAGCAAGGTCCACGTCTATCCGCTCGCCGAGAGCATCGGCCTGTTCCACTGTCCTTGGGAAACCGTCGAATATCACTCCCGTTCCGTCGCCTAGGGATGCGATCTTCTCCATCATGAGGTTGATTATCAGATCGTTCGGGACAAGCGCGCCGCTGTCCATGTATCCTTTCGCTTTGATCCCGAGCGGCGTTCCGTTCCTTGCGGCCTCTCTGAGCATGTCCCCTGTGGAAAGTCTTACGAACCCAAATTCCCCGCCGAGCATCTCGCCCTGAGTGCCTTTGCCCGATCCGGGGGGGCCTAAGAGGATGATCTTTGTTTTCATATCCAAGCGATTCATTCAATCTTTAAAAGGCTATTTCCTCACCGTATCGTATTCAATATGAATGTTTTATAACCCATCAGATGGATGTGGGTTGTCGGTGTTTAAATGGAACAGAGAATAATAGACAGCATCGAGAAGATCGTAGGCAAGGAGGGGTACTCGACTAGGTCCGCGGACCTGTACACTTACGGCTTTGATGCGTCGATTTTCCGCAACAGTCCCGATATCGTAATTCAGCCGAGGACCACCGAACAGGTCTCGGAGATAATGAAGATCGCCAACAGAGAGAAGATCCCGGTCGTGCCGAGAGGCGCCGGAACAGGATTGTGCGGGTCCGCCGTGCCGATAAAAGGCGGCATAGTAATGGCCATGCAGAGGATGAACAAAGTGAAGAAGGTAAGCGTGGCGGACCTCTGGGTCGATGTCGAACCCGGGATAAACTACAATGACCTTAACGACGAACTGGCGAAATACGGATTCTTCTTCCCCCCCGCCCCCGGATCTGCCGAGGCATGTCAGATCGGAGGGATGGTCGCTCTCAACGCATCGGGTATGAGAGCGGTGAAATACGGCGCGACGAGGGATTATGTTCTTGGCCTCACATACGTCAAAGCCGACGGAGAGATAGTGCGCGCCGGAACCAGGACGATCAAAGACGCCTCAGGGTACCAGCTGGCGAGGCTGATGTGCGGCTCCGAAGGGACGCTGGGTATAATCACTGAGATAACATTGAAACTGACCACCAAACCAAAGAAGTCTGCTTACTGCCTGTGTACCTTCAACAGCATACATGACGCAGGTAACTGCATAGCGAAACTTATTGCAAGGCCGATGATCCCCGCATCCTGCGAACTCATGGACAGCATAAGCATAAAAGCGGTGAACAAAGCAAGGGGCAACCCGGTGCCTGATTGTGAGGCGCTGTGCATCTTTGAAGCCGACGGGGAGACCGACGAGGTAGTGAGCAGGGATCTGAAGATCATCGAGGAGGTCGCCAAAGAGACAGGCGCGGTAACGATCACCCCCTCCTATGACCAGAAGCAGATAGACGCCTGGACCGACGCCAGGAAATCGATCATGGCGGCGTTATCGGCGCTTAAGCCGGGACACTCATCGGTGTCGCTGGCGGACGACATGGGCGTCCCCATCTCGAATGTGCCTGAAGCCGTGAAGGCGTTCCAGGAGATCGCGGATAAGTATAGGGTGACCATCGCAACCTACGGTCACGCGGGCGACGGCAACCTGCATACGAAGATACTCATAGACCCCACTGACACAGACGAGTGGGAAAGAGCGGTGAAGGCCACCGACGAGATATTCGATGTCTGCATCGATCTTGGAGGGACGGTCACCGGCGAGCACGGCGTGGGGATAGCGAAAGCGCCTAAGTACATGAGGGAGAGGGCTTCTGAACTCTCGTCGATCATTGCGATAAAGAAGGCGATGGATCCCAACAACATCCTGAACCCGGGAAAGCTGGAACAGTGGGAAGGATCGATACTGACGAACCTGAGGTACCCCTGCGAAGAGTATATGTAAACTCCTTGCAAACCTTTCATTCCGGCCTCTGTGCAGTCTGCACGGAGGCCGCTTATGTTTTTCAGACTATGCTTCGTCTTTCAGCGCCATTCTCTAATCGTGATTTATCTAATCGTTATTATGATCGGTAATCCCGACTCCTGACAGAATGTTCAAAGGGGGGTCTCTGACTTATCCCCTTATAATAAGAGGTAGAGCCACACGACCGCAAGTTCCGCAGCGCCGACCAAGGCAGCAGCTACATATATCGGTACGTTCCAGGCAACGATCTTAGATCCGTCGAAGGGAGGAACGGGGATCATATTGAACAGACCCAGGAATGCGTTGAGGTTGGCGAGCATGAATATGACATATGCCAGAGGTCCGGGCTCTAACGCAAGGAAGACCACGATCGCAACAGCCGCGATAACGAAGTTGACCGCAGGCCCTGCGAGGCTGATCTTTCCGTTCATTCTCCTATCTATGTGCCCTCTTATGTAAACTGCACCCGGCGCGGCGAACAGGAATCCAAAGACGGATGAGATTATCAGCGCCATCACCAAACCGTAGGGGTATGCCCTGAACTCGGACCATGCGTTGTATCTCTGGGCGACGAATTTGTGTCCGAGCTCGTGGAAAAGGAAACTGCAGATGACCAATATCGCAGATATTCCTATGATGATGAGGGTATTCGTTGTCTGGTCCGAATCAAAATCCAGCCCCTCTCTTCTCATCATAACAAAAGAGTATGCGATTGAAAGAACGGCTATTGCAGCGGCAATGTGAATGATCTCTGTCTTACTGAAACTGATCTTACCCCTTACGGGCCGATAGCCCGGGTCTACTCTTCTCAGGCCGTCAGCGGCATCCCTCATGATTTCCGCATTAGTGTCATTGTTTATAAATGTGCATAGGATTGAGAATCAGAGGAAAATGGCACAGAACATCGCACACGGGAAGGTCGAGAAAAGATGGTGCGACGGATGCGGAACGCTGATCTTCGGAAAGGGATGCTCATTCTGCGGTTCTGAAGGAAGGAGCTTCGAGATAAACAGCCCCGGGGACATAAGGCCCTGTATGGGCGACAGCATCGGCGTCATAAGCCGCCTGTTCAAAGACTCTTTCGGAACGGACGAGCCGATATCCGGCAGAATGATGTTCTTCAACAAGATCCCCGGCGAGGACAGGTCCGATGAGATCATCGCTCACGGAGAGGTAATCGGGACCGTAAGGTTCGATCTGAAGGAGAGCGTCCTCCGTCTGGATCTCAGGCAGGCGGGGGCGGACATCTTTGCCGGGGCGGCGACGAAGAACCTGGTAAGCATAGGCAACATATCCGGGCATCTGAAGGGAAAGACGGTGGCCGGAGAGGATATCACCGGATCGGCGGGCGAGTTCTCCGCAGGCGACCCCCTCATAGTCAGAAAAGGGAAAAAGGCGGGTCCGGGGACAGCACTGGCAGACAGCGACAGTATCGCAACGGCGGAAAGGGCGGTCAAGATAAAGGATCTGGATCCGTCATGGGGCAGACCCATGTCCCCGCCGTCGGGCAGGGAAGAGCTCATAAGGTCCAACAAGGAACACCTGGAAAGCATAGAGAGTAAAGGGGTCAGCGACATCAGGTCGTTCGTATCGAAGAAGGATGTTCCGGTGACGGTCTCTTTTTCGGGAGGAAAGGACTCCCTTGCCGCATACGGCGTGGCGTCCAAAGCGCTGGACGATCTGACCCTTATTTTCATTGACACGGGATTGGAGTTCCCGGAAACGGCAGAGTATGTAGACAGGTTCGTGGAAGATAACGACCTGAAACTCCTCAAAGCGTCGGCTGGAAATGCGTTCTGGGACAATGTGGATACATTCGGACCTCCGGCAAAAGATTTCAGATGGTGCTGCAAAGCCTGCAAGCTCGGCCCCGTTACGGAGCTGATATCGAAGGAGTTCCCGAAAGGAACCGTCACCATTGAGGGCAACCGTATGCTGGAATCCTTCTCCAGATCAGACATCGGGTTCGTGTCCAAGAATCCCTTTGTTCCGAACCAGACCAACCTGAACCCGGTAAGGGAATGGTCAGCGGCGGAGATATGGGGATATATCTGGATGAGAGGCCTGAGCTACAATCCTCTTTATGACAGGGACCTTGAGAGGATAGGGTGCTACCTGTGCGCCTCCTCCCTTGCAAGCGAGTGGAAGAATACGGAGAGGACGCACCCCGATATGTACGCCAAATGGGAGGGGTACCTCCGCAGATATGCCGAGTCGAAAGGTCTCCCGAAAGAGTTCGCGGACATGGGATTCTGGAGATGGAAGGTCCTCCCTCCAAAGATGATCCAGATAGCAAAGGAAATGGATCTGGATATGAGGCCGAAGAAGAGCGCCGGACCCTCCGTGAAGATGATGAAGGGGGCATCCCCATGCGCCGCCGGCGGATACTCTATGGAAGCGGTGATCGACGTCCCGTCGAAAAGGGACTTCGCGTACGTGGAGGATGCTTTAGGCGTCATAGGGGACGTCAAGTATTCCCCCGAGTTTGAGATAGCTCTCCTGAAAACGAACAGCGGAAGATCGAAGCTATTCGGCGGAGGACAGATATCCGTCACCGCCGGCACGAAGAAGGATGCCGAGGCCTTGTTCGAGAGGACGGCAAAGGCGCTGATACGGGCGGAGATGTGCACCGAGTGCGGGATATGCGCGAAAGGATGTCCTAAGAACGCCGTGACGATAAAAGGGGGCTTCAAGGTCGACCGGAAGAGATGCATCAGATGCGGGAAGTGTGAGAGGTCCTGTATGGTGGTGCATTACTACGACCGCATCCGGGCGGAGCAAAGGTAAAGGAAGGGCTAGGGCCGGACGCCCTCTTTGTTCAACGCAGTTCTGAGCGCAACAAAGGTTATTATTCAGCCTGCGTATGTACAACGGATGGATGTCATACTGTATGCGGCGGGAATAATGGCCTTCGCTCCGACCCTGATACTGATGTATGCTGTGCTTAGAAAGTACACCTACCCGGCGGTCGAGCAGCCGTTCTTCAGCGATCCGGCGTTCTTTTCGCTTTTCGTAGTGGGGTTGATAGCGGGTACGTTGCTTTTCGCCTTCTACACATATCTGATGAGTCCTCCGAGCATGATCTATATGATACTGTTCGCCGCCGTACAATGTCTCGCGATGGTCGCAGTCATGAATCTTAAAAGGTTCCACGGCAAATCCGATTCGGTCTTTTACGGCTACGGTCTGGGTCTGGGGATGGGGTGCACGATGGCCTTCGGCACGATATACTATTTCGGAACCCTCGGGACCGTGCTCACGGGAGAGGGTGCGTCCATAAGCGTCGGAGATTACCTGTGGTTATTTCTGATGGCATTATCCTACATACTGATCCTGTCCGGAATAGGCACCACGGTCGGAGAAGGTATCGCCAGACGGAAGCCCATGGAGTTCGCTCTGCAGAGCATGTTCGTCAATGTGGTGTTCATTATGGTCCTGTATGCGGCCTATACGTCCGAAAGTGAGATAATGCTTTACGCATGCTTCATTCTGGCATTGATCGTGGCGGCGGTTTATTTCTATTACACAATGTATGTGAAGCTGTCCCGCGTCGTAAGGGACGTCCTAAGGATGGAAGGCAAAACAAGGAAGGATGTCCCTAAGTGACGTCAGGCGCTGTACCTTCCGTACCTCACTTCCCGCACAAGACAGAGTTCCAGCATGGCGCTCAACAGCTTCTCCGCGTTCTTTTCATCGATCTTCTCAATGTCCTCCAGCGTGAATGTGCCGTACAGGTCCGTCAGGCCCTTTGAGACCAATGTCATCTTCTCCTGCAGGTCTTTGCAGGCCTCATATCTGTAGATGATCGTGGAGAGCGGATCGGGGTCTGCCCCCGTTCTTTTCTTTTCGGGAATGCCGATATGATGCGTCCGCATAAGCGCGTCCCTGACGACACTCTGGTCTTTGTTCTCGAAGATCACTCTGAGGCCTTTGTGCTCTTCCGTTCCGCTACAGTACGGGCATATCGAGGACGACGACGAACGGTCGATGATCCGCCGGCGCCGGCATTTGCTGCAGGAGATTATGGCGTATGTCATCTGTACTCTGTGAAGACAAGCGCCGCCAGACAGCATCCGTACATGCCTTCCGGGACCTCCATCTCTTCTATTAAAAAATGGGTCTCTTCAAAAGCCGCTTCACGGACCTTCGACATCTCTTCGACCCTCTTTTCCAGTTCTATCCTCAGGCTCTTCCCGGATCCGTGCAGGTGCCCTTCCGCGACGTATCCTCCCTTTCCGTCCTTCCTGCGGGCGTAGGCGATGCCCGCCGAAATGACCTCTTCGCCCCTTCCCCTCATCTGGGACATTACGCAGTGGGTGACCGCACCCATCGGTATCTCAACACGATCGATCATCACCGCACCATCCGGTATCACCGACGATACGGCGACCAGATTCTGCTCGCAGATACCGGCGGACATTAGCGCCCGGTCGAATGCGTTGAGGCCGGATATACCGCTCGCCGCCTTTCCGGACGTGACGAAATATTTGGTCGGGATAAGTTGCAAAGAGGATCACCCGTAAAGTTGCTGGATATCCTTGGGCGCAACGTCATACCCGTATTCCTGCTGCTGTTTGATCTTGCTCTCGATCTCTTCCGCCTCTTTGTACAGCGGTTCCGCATCTATCGCTAGCTCCGGCATGATCTTGGAAAGGGGCTCAAGTATCCTCGCCGCCGATCTGGGGTCCGGCAACGCGGGATTGGCGGGACACAGCATGGCGATGACGTCCATGTTCGAATAGAACGCCTCGTAGAGCATGACTCCGGTCAATCCTCTCACTAATCCATCGTTCAGCATCTTCAGCCCGAGCCCTTCTATCCTTTCTTTGGAGGCCGCCGACGACCCGCAGGCGAATATGTTCATATTCTCTTCGAACTGCGGTATCCCCTCAAGCGCTATCACGCTGGTTATGCCCATCTCTTTGAACAGACCCATAAGGGTCGCGTTAAGGTCGTAGTACTGTTCCGGCCTGAGCGTGATCTCGGAGGTCACGATGACCAGGTCTCCGCAGTCGGCCGAAGTATTCTCCCTCCTGCACCCGTACACTCTTACCGGCGGATACGGATTCCCGTTCTGGATCAGTGTGTACGGAGGGAAATCCGGGGATGTGATCGCCGCCACAACCTCCATGTCCAGCTCCCTGATCGCAAAGCTTGTGAGTATCGAACCGACAAGACCTATCCCCGGCAGACCCACTATCGCGGTGGGGTTATCGTACTTTTGTTCGGAGTACCTTATTATCTTCATCTCCGTCATGATACCTGCCGTAGTGATTGTGAATGTATAATTACTCGCACAATCATCCCGCGGGCATGAGCGGGAAGAACATTTTTTTTGAGAAGACCTCAGGTGGGATACCTGTGCTTATTGAGAAGATCCCCGGGTGCGAGAGCGCGGGATATATGGTGGGAGTGCGCACCGGTTCCAGGGACGAGTCCGAAAATGTGATGGGCATATCGCACCTTTTGGAGCATGTTGTGTTCAGAGAGACAAAGAACAGGTCGTCCTATCAAATGGCGAAGGAGATGGAAGGCGCCGGCGGCGAGATGAACGCGTTCACGGGAAAAGAGATGACCGCCTTCTACGGAGTGACGATAAAGGAGACGAAGGATGTCGCCAAGGATACGGTCTCCGATGTGGTGGTCAATCCCCTCATCAACGAAAATGACGTCGAACTCGAGAAGAAGATCGTCATCCAGGAACTGAGCATGATCGAGAACGAACCGGAAACGTATATCCACGACGTCTTCTCGGCGAACATATGGAGGGGCCACCCCCTGTCTCAGGACGAAGGAGGTACCGTCGAGATAGTGAAAGGGTTATCTTCCGAGGACCTCAGGGAGTATTATGAAGAAAGGTACGGCATACCGAACATCTCGGTATTCGCCGCCGGCGCAGTCGAGATGAAGGAGGTCCTCTCGTGGGCGGAGGAGAAGTTCGACGGTCTTTCCGGCAAAAAGAAGATAGAAAGAGAAAGGCCGGCCGCCCCGAAGACGGGATACAGTTTCAGGAAGAACAATTCTGAGCACTATCATGTTGCGATGGGGTTCCCCGCCTATGACCCAGACCATAAGGACAGGGCGCCGCTTACGCTGCTTAGCGCGGTCCTGGGCTCCGGGATGAGCTCAAGGCTGTTCCAGGAGGTCAGAGAGAAGAAGGCGCTCGTTTACTCCATATACAACATGGTGGAACAGCGTTCCGACGCCGGAGCGCTGTGCACATGCATGTCATCCACCGACGGAAATGTGATCGAGAGCATGGAGACGACCGCGAAGGTCTACAGGGATGTGAGGGACAATGGATTCGGGAAAGGGGAGCTGGAGAGAACGAAGAACCTGATCAAAGGCGCGCTGGTGAGGTCCATGGAATCGACCGAACACCGTATGTATATGCTTGGAAGGGATTTCCTGCTCAACGGTAAGTACCTTTCCCTCAGCGACCGTCTGAAAGCTATATCCGGTGTAACGGAGGAGGACGTGATGAGGGTCGCTTCGGACGTCATCAGAGGCTCAACTCTGAACGTCTCCGTGCTGGGAAGGAAGAATAAGGAGATCGAGAAGTTCAATAACTCGGATCTGGATCTCTGAATCCGGCAAGCAGGTGGAGGACGGCGTTCTTTGCCGGATCTACGGCCGCCGCAACCTTAGGGGTCATCTCTTCGCTGACCGTCCGGAGGTCCGCAACCTCTATCGCGACGAATTTGATCACCGCAGGCATAACGCTGTTGTCCATCTGTCTCCCCATCTTTATCGCGGTAGCTAGGTTGACATCATGCGCCGGAACGTCCGCCACGGTGCAGTCAAAGCTTTCCGGGTCGAAGATGAGCACGGTGCCCGGTTCATATTCCCCGGTCTGTATGGCGTCCACGATCACCGCGTACCTGTATCCGGAGACCATAGGGATTATATCCAGTCCGCCAACGGCCTCCTGCAGCGTATCCACATCAGGCAGTCCCAGCGCTTCGACGGCCTCCGATACCTTGAGCCCGACGGCGTCATCGCACATGATCGGACTTCCAAGGCCGATAACAACTATCCTATCTGCAAGCTTCGCCACATCCACCTTAAATCTGTCTTCTTTATTATTGGTTGCTATGTGAATGAGGCCCCTTAAAAAACAAAATTTTATTAAGGGAGCATATTAGGCAAAAATTGTCAATAACTGAAAAGAATAATAGAATAGTATTAATATATACACATATGGTTGCTGAGAAAAATGCCGTTATGAGTGTCACGCTTATACCAACGTATTTCTGTAACATGAGGTGTAAATATTGTTATCGCTCTGAGACAGGATTTGATAAAAAAATTATGAGCGACGATACGCTGGAAAAGGTTTTCAGAATGGTCATTCCAGAGTATTCCAAGGTTCAGTTTTTATGGCACGGGGGTGAGCCATTGATTGTTGGCCTTGATTTTTATAAAAAGGCGATAAGTTTACAAAAACAATACGCTACCATTAATAATACAGAAGTGAGAAACAACGTGCAAACAAATTGTACACTCGTTACGCCAGAATTTGCAAAATTTCTCCATGAAAACAATTTCGGATGCGGGACCTCGTTCGATGGTCGCAACCATGACTACTTAAGAGGAAACAAAGACGATTTTTTGAAAGGTTACCGAGAACTGTTATCACACGGGATGTCTGTTGGCGCAATTTCAGTTGTTTCTGGAGTCAATGTTGATAGACTTATCGAAACTTATGAATCATTCAAAGAAGAAGGAATACAGAACTTACAGCTAAATCCCCTTGTCGAAGAAGGGTTTGCGAAAAAAAATGAGGTTCTAAAGCTTGATATAAAAAAGTATACTGAAAAAATGATTGATTTCTTTGAATATTGGATAAGTGATAAAGATGGCATATCTGTGGAACCGTTTTTTAGCAATATCCGAACGATAAAAGAAAATAAAGACACATCATGTTCAAACACATCATGTCATGGTAAATGGATGTGTGTGGATCCCTCTGGAGAGTTAGAACTGTGCAATATGTGTTATGAGGATTCTTTTTACTATGGAAATATCCATAATTTTAGCACAATCGATGAAGTGTTTAACTCAGACGGCTTCAAGAAAATGTTAGTTTATTCCAAGTGTCAAGGAGAAAAATGTATTGGAAGTTGTGAGTTGTATAAATATTGTCAAGGTGGGCGTATCAATGGAGAGTTACGGAATAGGAAGACCGATGATGGCGTCTCCTTTACATGTTATATAAACAAAAAACTATTGGGCCACATTATTAGAAAAGTAAATGACTTTTACTATGCTATGGATGATCATATGGACCTTAACCCTTTTTTTAAACAAGCAATGGGATTAACAAAATGACCAGAAACAAAAGCGCTGCACGCTCTTTCTCCCTTTTGCTCAGGCTATCGGGCATCAAATTTTTTTGTTAAAGAAGGCGAAATTTACAAAAAGACTCAGAGTTAAGATTTTATTTAATAACTATTATTGGATTGTTAATGAGAGTGTACCACCCATCAAAATATAATATCTTGTCAAAGGATGAAGTTGGCACGATTATTTTTAACTCGAAAACAGGGGCAATGGCGATATTTGATCCTGTGGAGACTTTACTTCTAAGTAAAGAAAGTGTGGTTCTAGACGAAGAGTCTGACATTGTAAAAATGGGGTTTTTTACGACAGACAAATACGAATCATGGATTGATCAACAAGACCTAAGAGACGTTCGTTATTCTGACACAAGCTATTGGATACACATAACTAATTCTTGTAATGCGAATTGTGACTATTGTTATGCCGCCAACACTGTTGGCATGGCAGAAATGTCAGGAGCAACCGTTGATAAAATAATAAACTTTATAATATCTCACCGTAAGGACAACACTCATCTAACATTTTCTGGTGGCGAGCCGCTTCTTCGACCAGATATCATAAGCAAAATATGCAAATCAATTTCGGACGAAAAAATGGAATATGACTCAGCAATAGTCACCAATGGCTCCTTACTTACAAAAGAGATAATAGATAAGTTTAGTAAATGGAGTGTGAAAAGTGTTCAAGTTCCGTTGGATGGTTATGGTGCCCTTCACACAAAAATAAAAAAATTCGACTCGCCAGAAATAAGTTTTGAAAGCATAATAAAAAATGCTAAAAGTGTAATAGATTCCGGTTTAAAAGTGACTTTTAGGCTAAATATAGGGAAGAGTAATGTCAACTCCATTTTAGACCTAATAGATTATATCGGGCGTAATTTTTCAAAAGAAGATGTGTCGATTCGGCCCGCCTTGTTATTTAGCACAGAATGTTATGAACAAGGCCCGGAAATAGATAACTCACACAACCTTTTGGAAGTAGTAAAAAAAATTGACGAAACAGGGTTTAGTGGAGATAAAGAATACTTTAATCTAACTCCAAAGCCCGCATATTGTAGGTTTATGTGTGATAAAAACAGTTTTATTTTTTATACAGATGGAACTATTACAAAATGTCCAATCCTCGTTGGTATAAAGGAAAAGGTGGTTGGCAGTATAGATCCCCTTGAAATAAACAGTAAAATGATTATGGATTGGTCAGAACCAATCATTGATTTGAGGTGTAATTCATGCTCACTGTTACCGATTTGTGGAGGGGGATGCAAGGCCAAATATGATAGAGAGCACGAGTCAGCAAGATGTCACACTTACAAGGACATAATACAAGATATTTTGAAAATTATTGCAAAAAATAAAATCAAAGAGCAAGATTTAAAGACACGTTAAAGAATTTTTTCTATCTACAAGTTTACCCAAAACAGTTCAAAAAAATAAATAATTTTATTAATATATAGTGAAGTAATGAAGCGTGGACATTCTATCTTTTATCAATGATGCGATTGGTTCATCAGGATATATTGCTTTAATTGTAATGTTATTTGGAATGTGGATATCGTGGAAAAATTCCAGATCCCCCAGATATAAAACAAGATTTTTTAGATGCCCCGATGTGAATGATGAGGAAAAGGAAAATTTATTAGTGGGCATAGAGGTCATAGGCAAACTCACTGTCAATAGTGCCATACAAGGACTATATTTTAATTATGGCGATGTCACAGCAGAGAAAATGAAAGTCGGTCTCCCTCCGAGGGAAACAGAAAAAAGCCTAATAGAAAGAATCAACCCCGGGGGGGTGCTGAACTATAATTTGGGAGGCATGCATAACAACTTCACTGCAGAATTTGCTACATGTTGTAATGAAACGGACATCGCTCTGTATTTTTTAAGAATATCCGCCGAGAACACCTCTTTGTGGAGAGCAAAAGTTACAATTACAAAAATAGAAGAGAGGCCCCATGTGGTCATAGATATTTATAGCCATAAAGGAAAACAAAAAAAATTATTAAATGATTATTATGATACTCTGCCGCGTTATGAGTTGAACATGTGGACTAAATAATTATTATATCAACACCGCGCATCACTATTGGATAGTGTGCAACGTATTATCGCCTGGAATTTTTTATTGCAACGATGTACATGTGTTTGGTGCAAAACCTTGACTGCAGTTAGACTCTCTCCTTTCAGGTCTGAAAGAGGTGCATGTGTTTGGTGCAAAAGGCTCACATAGTGGATCGTTGGTATTCGCGCCCCACTTCAAGTAGTCTGGACCAAAAATCAACCGCATGGCCACACATGGTTTTAATACTATTTTAACTCTTGCTCATAAAAATTATGTTTCTTAATTCTGGTGTCCCAAAATATCGTTTTGTTCGCACCGTGGAGGTGTCCTTTGCGTTTATATCCAGGACAATGGCTTTGAATGACTTGGCATTAGGGCTTTGGCATGTTTCTGGACGATAGATGAGTGAGATCATGCAAAGAGAGAGTCCCATGGTGTTGTGGATGAAGTTTTATGGGATTCCTGAATATGGCCCGAAGAATAAAACTTATCCGCATGGTCTGAGATAACGTTGCGTGGAGATATCCGTAAGGACAGAGCAGATGATCAACGGCCGTCTGGTGACCAACCGCCAGCTGGAGACCTTGGCTGCCGTTGCCAGGACAGGGAGCAAGACGGCCGCCGCCAAGGCGCTGGGCATATCGGTCCCGGTCGTTCACAGATACATTTCGGCGATCGAGGAAGCGGCAGGCTCGCCTATAACGATCTCCACGCCGGCCGGGACAAAGCTGAATGACGACGGCAGGCTGATACTGGAGACCTATGTCACCACCGAGCTCAGATGTTCGGACGATCATAATTTCACTATCTGCTGCAGTCCGGTCACGGAGGACCTGATGATGTCCGTCCTTTCCGCTTTGAAGATGACGGACGTCGAACTCGTCATATCTGACGACAAGCATAACATCAGGATGATGAAGGAGAACCTCGCGGATTTCGCCGTCATAGACGATCCCTTGTATCTGTTCGACGCGGACGAGTTCGACGGCACGGAGATAGGCTACATGGGGATGGTGTTCGTCGATAACGGGACATCGTTCATAAGATACAGATACGGCGCCCAGAGGGTAGCTTTCATGTTCCTTGACACAATGGACAGGAAATACAGTATCGAATCGGAGACATTCTCCCTCCCGGAGCTTCTGGGTTCTAAGAAGAGTTACTTCGTCGACGAGTTCCTTTTGCTGAGGAAAGGGATCAAAATGAAAAGCGCGGTGGATCCGAAGGTCCTGAGACATTCCATCACCGCGATCTATCGGAAAGAAGATAAAATGATAAACAAGCTTGTAAAGGCGCTTCAGACCAGAAATATCCGGTAATAACTATTGCTGTTTGAGGTAATACTGTGCGCACAGGTCTCTTTGTTTTATATACCATAAGGAAGGTGTGCGTCTTAGGTGATTATTACGGAGATAAGACCAAACCCAGAATTTGAGAAGCGGGTCGCAGACCTGGGGGGCGCAGACGTAAAAATGTGCTTCCAGTGCGGAACCTGCACAGCAAGCTGCCCCTCCGGAAGGCGCACTTCTTACAGGGTCAGGAAACTCATGAGGCAGACGCAGCTCAGCCTCAAAGATGAGATACTCGGCAGCGAGGAGCTTTGGGACTGCACCACATGCTACACATGCGTGGAGAGGTGCCCCCGCGCCGTTCCGATAGTGGATGTCGTCGTTGCGCTCAGGAACATGGCGGTAGCAGAAGGCCATATCTACGAGAACCACAAAAAGACCGCAGCGAACCTCTACAAAATAGGGCACACGGTCTCGGTCAACGCCGACATAGCGAAGCTGAGAGAGGAGCTGGGCCTCGCAAAGACCCCCCCGACCGTACTGGCGAACAAGAAAGCGATGGAAGACCTTGTGACGCTAATGAACGCAACAGGGTTCAACAAGATAGTGGAGTGATCGTATGGCAAAATACGCATTCTTCCTGGGCTGCATAGCGCCTCTGAGATACCCCGGACTGGAGAAGTCCACAAGGGTCGTCTGTGAGAAGCTCGGCATCGAACTCGTCGATCTTGAGGACGCCGGCTGCTGTCCGGCGCCCGGTGTGATAAAATCGTTCAGCAGGGACACCTGGATCGCCTCGGCGGCGAGGAACCTCGCGCTGGCGGAGAAGCAGGGGCTGCCGATAATCACGATCTGCAACGGATGTTACGGATCGCTCTTCGAGGCGGCTCACGAGCTCAACAATCATCCGGAAGTGCTCGCAAAAGCGAACAAGTTCCTTAAGGAGATCGGAATGGAGTACAAAGGAACGACAAAGGTCTACCACTTCGCCGAGGTGCTGTACAAAGAGATAGGCGTCGACGCGATAAAGGCAAAGGTGACCAACCCCGTAAGCTACAAGATAGCGACTTTCTACGGATGCCACTTCCTGAAACCCAGCGACATAAAGCAGCTTGAGGACTCGGAGGCCCCCCGCATACTCGACGACCTTGTCGAGGCGACGGGAGCAGCGAGCGTCCCCAGAAAGCAGAAGACCCTCTGCTGCGGCGCCGGCGGAGGCGTCAGAGCGGCATTCGGGGACGTCGCAAAGGAATTCACCAGAACGAACCTGGAGAACATGAAGGAGTCGGGCGCGCAGTTCATCGTCGACGTGTGCCCGTTCTGCCATCTCCAGTTCGATTCAAGCCAGAAGGACCTCGGGTTCAACATCCCGGTCATACACCTCTCGCAGCTTTTCGGCATAGCGATGGGAATGGACGAGAAGGAACTGGGTCTCTCGGCGCACATGGTACCCGTTAAACTCTGATCATAAACAGGGGGCGTAAGCCCCCCTTAACACTTTTAAATTGTCAAAGAAGAAGAACCAGCGTGCCTGCGGTGAGCAGGACCAGGCCGAACAAGGCGCGTTTAGACAGCCGTTCCCTCAGTATCAGGAATGCGAATATGACGGTGATAACAATACTCAGTTTGTCGATGGGGACCACGACGCTCGCGGGACCGTTCTGTAACGCATTATAAAAGCAAAGCCAGGAGAGTCCCGTCGCTACGCCGGAAAGGATGATGAAGTTCCAGTTCTTCCTGCCAATGCTTCTGATATCTTTGTGTTTCTTCTGGATAAGTACGATGATCCAGGCCATCAGAAGGACCACGATGGTCCTTATCGCTGTCCCGAGGTTCGACTCGACGCCCTCTATCCCTACCTTTCCCAGTATCGATGTCAAGGCGGCGAACAATGCGGCCAAGCATGCAAAGATGATCCAGGACCTCCTGTCCGCCGTTGATTCGTTGTCCTCTCCAGTCCTCTGTATCATGAGGAATGTTCCAAGGATCATCAGGACCATTCCTAACAACGTACCGGCGGAGACCCCTTCCCCTAGGAAGATGAACGCCAAGACCATCGTAAGGACCGTGCTGCTCTTATCAACTGGGGAGACCTTGCTCACCTGCCCGATCTGCACCGCACGGAAATAACAGAGCCAAGACGCACCGGTGGCCAATCCGGACAGTATCAGGAAGGTCAGGGTGTATGTGCTGATGTCCGAGATCGTGTTCTGGGAACCCACGACGAGAACGACCATCCAGGCGAATCCGAGGACCACTATGGTCCTCAGAGCTGTGGCCAGGTTGGAATCCACTCCCCTGAGACCTATCTTTGCCAGTATCGACGTCAGGCCGGCGAATAAAGCGGAAGCGAATGCGAAGATGATCCAATATTCCATAAGGGGCTCCGGGATGTTGATAATAGGTATGGCAAATAGATTAAAAGACGTGACCTCGGTCTTTGTTTGGGAATGTTAAGGATGACTACTAGAATACTGCATCCGCTAAGGAGGACGTAAAGACCATCTTCGTCGGCGCAATATCATGCAGGAGGCCCGATCATGCAGTTTCGAATTGACTGTTGTACAGTTCGGCATAGAATCCGCGCTGTGCCAGCAACTCGTTGTGATCGCCGCTCTCTACGATGTCCCCGTCCCTCAGCACTAGGATCAAGTCGGCGTTCTTGATAGTCGACAGCCTGTGTGCGATGATGAATGAGGTCCGGTCCTTCATCAGTATGTCCATGGCATCCTGCACGATGCGCTCGGTACGTGTGTCCACCGAACTGGTCGCTTCATCCAGTATCAGCAGCCGCGAGTCCTTGATGATAGCGCGAGCTATAGTAAGCAGCTGTTTCTGGCCCTCGGAGAGGTTCGCCGAGTCGCTTAGCATAGTGTCATATCCTTCCGGCAGGGTCTGTACGAAATGATGCAGCCCTACGGTCTTGCAGGCGGCGATCACGTCGTCGTCTGAGACGCCCGGCTTTGAGTAGATTATGTTCTCCTTTATGGTGCCCTCATACAACCAAGTGTCCTGCAGCACCATACAGAACTGCTCATGCACATTCTCGCGCGGGATCTCGTTGATAGGCACGCCGTCAAGCAATATCTCGCCGCCGTCAAGTTCGTAGAACCTCATCAGCAGGTTGACCAAAGTGGTCTTGCCCGCACCGGTCGGACCGACGATCGCGATCTTCTGTCCCGGCTTTACCTTTGCTGAGAAATCATTGATGACGATCTTGTCCTGAGTATATCCGAACCTGACGTTCCTGAATTCCACGCTGCCCTTTGCCCGGTCGAGGAGCTTCGGCTTCTTGCTTTCGTCCTCCATTTCTTTTTCCTCCAGGAACTCGAAGACCCGCTCGCTCGCGGCGGCGGTCCTCTGGAGATTGGTGGTGACCTGCGCGAACTGCGATAGCGGCTGCGTGAAAAATCTCACATAAAGCATGAATGCGGCTATCACGCCGAATGAGATGACTCCGTCCATTGTCAGCACGGCTCCGACGATGCAGACAGCTACATACCCGAAGTTGCCGACGAAGAGCATCAGCGGCATCATTATCCCTGAGAAAAACATAGATTTCCACCCGCTTATGTACAGTCTGCCGTTTATCTCTTCAAACTTCCCTTTGAACTCTCTGCCGCCGTTGTAAACTTTCACGATGCTGTGTCCTGTGTATGTTTCTTCCACATGGCCGTTGATCTCGCCTAGCCCGGCCTGTTGCGCAACGAAGAACTTCTGGGACTTCTTGACGATGGCCGCCATCATCGCAAAACCGAGCAAGCTGGCGCCAACAGCGGTAAGCGCCATCATCCAGTTCGTCCAGAACATCATTATCAGTGCGACGACCAGCGTCGATGCCGCAGAGACGAGTGTGGGCACGCTCTGGTTAAGTGTCTGTCCGATGGTGTCGACATCGTTAGTTGTGCGGCTCAGGACATCGCCGTAGCTTGTTTTGTTGAAGTAGCTGAAAGGCAGACGGTTGATCTTGCCCGATATGTCCGAGCGCATGCTCTTGCAGATCTTCTGAGTGACGGTCGCCATGATCCAATACAACAGGAAATTTAGCACTGCGGCGACGGCATAGAAGCTGACTAGCGTGATGCAGATCATGACCACGAGGTCCATGTTGATACCACTCAGCATTCCCCCCAGCCCCGGGACGCCGTTAGTTATCTCGTCCGTAAGCCTCCTTATCCAGTCGGGGCTAATCGTCTGCAGGACCGCCGCCGCTACTGCCATCGCTAGAGCGACCGTGACCAGAGGGAGGAATGCACTGCTGTACCTGATAAGCTTCCCCCAGGTCTTTTTGAAATCCTTCGGCTTCTCGCCGGGACCCATGCCCATAGGGCCGCCCATGGGACCTCTTCTTGGAGGTTGTCTGCGCGGTTCGTAGTCGCTCATATCGCCAGCTCCTTCTCGCTCAGCTGTGACATAGCAATCTCCCTGTATACTCTGCAGGTGTTGAGGAGCTCCTTGTGCTTCCCGATTCCCACGATCTCTCCTTCGTCCAGGACCACGATCTTGTCAGCGTCCATTATGGTGCCGATGCGCTGGGCCACGATCATGCTCGTGACCCCCTGCGTCTCCTTCTTGAGGGCGGTCCTCAGAGCCCTGTCTGTCTTGTAGTCAAGCGCGGAGAAGCTGTCGTCGAAGATGTATATCTCTGGTTTCCGACACACTGCCCGCGCGATGGAAAGGCGTTGCTTCTGGCCGCCTGACACGTTCGCGCCGCCGCGGGCGATCTCCCCCTCGTATGCACCTTTCATATTCTCGACGAAATCCGCACCCTGAGCGATCCTCACCGCTTTCCTTATGTCATCATTGGTCGCCTGCCCGCCTTCGCCCTCGCCGAATGCTACGTTCGACGAGACTGTCCCGCTGAAAAGGATGCTCTTCTGGGGCACATAGCCTATCTTGTTATACAGCGATTCCAACTTATATTCGCGCACGTTCACTCCGTCCACCAGGACAGACCCCTCCGTTGCGTCATAGAACCTTGGAATGAGGTTTATGAGCGTGCTTTTTCCGCTTCCGGTGGAGCCTATGAATGCGACCGTCTCGCCCTGCCCTGCAGAGAAACTGATGTCTTTCAGGACGTAATCGGAATCGCCTGGGTACTTGAAGCTCACGTTCCTGAACTCTACCTCGCCCGCCCGCCCGCTGCCGGACCCGGTCACCGTCCCGTCTTTTATGGACAGCTCTGTGTCGAGGACCTCGGCGATACGTTTTGCGGACACCTGCGCACGCGGCAACATTATGAATAGCATCATTATCATCATGACCGCCATCATTACCATCATTGCGTAGGTCGTGAAGACGATCATGTCCGAGAACACAATCAGCGTCTCTTCCATGCTTCCGGCGCTATTGACCAGGATCGCACCGATCCAGTAGATAGACAGCATCAGAGTGTTCATTATGACGCCTATCAGCGGCATCAGCGTCGCCATCGCGCGGGTGGTGTACAGCTGGGTGGCGGTCAGTTCCTCATTAGCCTTCTCGAACTTCCTCTTTTGGTAATCCTCCGCATTGTACGCCCGGACGACAGGGAGGCCTGTGAGGTTCTCTCTCGTCACCTTGTTGATATTGTCGATGAATATCTGCATCATCCTGAATTTTGGGATTACTTTTATTATGACGACGATAAACATCACAGCGATCAAGGCCATCGCGACGCCTGTTGCAGAGGTCCATTCGTAGCCTCTGTCTGAGATCTTGACAAGCGTCCACACTGCGAGTATAGGTGCTTTAATTATAATCTGCAGCCCCATTATGAAGATCATCTGTACCTGTGTCACATCGTTCGTCGAGCGGGTGATGAGGCTCCCGATAGAGAACTTGTTGATCTCCGACATGGAAAATGATCCCACTTTATCGAACTGCAGGCTCCTTAGCCGTTGTGCGAACGACGAGCCGACCCTGGCGGCAATGAAGCCCACCACTATTGCGGTCGCGAGGCTCCCCAGCGAGCACAGGAGCATATACTTCCCGTTGAACCATATGTCGTCCATTGTGCTGCCTGGGTTTCCTATGAGCTGGGTTATTGTTCTCATATACTCCGGCAGCTTCAGGTCGAGCCAGACCTGGACCACTATGAAAGCTACGATGACTCCGATCAGCGCCCACTCTTTCGGCCTGAGATATCTGAGAATGTTTGTCATGCTATTACCTTGCGTCGTTCTGTGTTGCTATTTATTGTTATATTGATTCGTCCGATGTTCAGCGATGGGAGAAAATTCGTTGTGATATCGCAGCATCTTAAACACAGGTCGAACGGCGGCACTCAAGGCCGGGGCTTTGAAAGCACCTCCGTGAGCTTACCGGTGATACGAACCAGTTCCTTCGCATCCTCTTCTCCGATCTGCATAAGGACGTTCGTCAATTTTTCAAGTAGTTTCTTATGCCATTCTTCCACATGGTCTCTGCCCTTCGGCGTCAGTTTGACGATTATCTTCCGCCTGTCGCCGACGTCGATCTCGCGTGTGATGAGACCTTTGTCCTCAAGGCTGTTCAGAGCAGTGGCGACGCGGGCCGAGCTGATGCCCATTTCGTCGCTTATCTGACTGGGAACGGTCCTGCCTTGATTTTCGTTGATGCAGTGGAGAATGAAAGCCTCGCTTCCGATGCCCTCCTGGACACGCTTCTGTCTGCTCACTATCTGAACCGTCCGCATGTTCTGTATGAACTCTTTCGCAAGATCACTATAGTCCGTCCCTCACACCCCCTTATTTAGCTAACGGCATTAGCAATTTACTATATAAGTTATTTTGTATAGGACATTCTTTTAGGATTAAAAATACGGACAGAGGCCATTGGATCGTAATGGTAACAGAAGCAAATGCGGGCATGGCTAATGGCGGGGTAAACAGACACAGGGTTCTTTTGAGTCATTTTCTTAAATGCGATTCCAGACAGCGTCTTCAATGAGAACCTTCTCAAAGCTACTGGATTATCATACTAAATCAATAGGGAATAAAGATAATGCTAACGCCGTCCGCATCGCAGACATGCTGTTCCAGAACCCCCATCTGATTGTGCAGGGGTGAAGTATGAATTGGGCGTTTCCCACCGATCGCGAACTCCTTTTCCGGAGAGCAGCGGAGCCGAAAAGCGACCGGAGAGGTCACCGGAAGAGTAAGGAACAGAGCGCATGCCGCAGGTATACCGGGGGATGAATGAGCGCAAAGGGCGATAAAGGAAGACTTTGTTTTTTTATGCGGCGAGATGTCAACAGGATATGATTATTCTGTCAAAATTTCTCTATTGATTGTGTTGAAATTTTTCATACTGGATATGTATGGAATTGACTAAAAGTGAGCCGTTTATATATTATATAATTAGATATAGAGTACTGAAAAAATCCGTGTTCTCGTTTGTGACAAAACGGAGATATACAGGGGGGTTTAAATGAAAAAAATAACTCGATCCAAGCTTATACTGGCAACAGTGCTGATATCAGCGCTGCTGTTCATTGGAGGGATCGTCCATCAGTCTCAAACGAATGATGCGGCGGTCGTTGACGACGATGTCATGCTCGGCATGTACTATTTTGGGAAGTGGACCGCTGAACCCGATCCCATAGCCCTGAATGTCTTGGGACTACACACATGGGATAAGATCAAGCCGTACAGCCCGGACAGAGAACCGTTAGCGGGCTGGTATGAGTCCCGCGATGTGGGGGCGATGGAGCAGCACATCGAATGGATGGCTGATTATGGAATAGACTTCATGTCAATGGCCTGGTATTGGATACCGGGCGTCAATCCGGACATAATCAACCCCGCAGTCCGCGCTTACCTCGAAGCGGAAAATCGGGACCTTGTTTCTTACTCTCTGCTTTGGTGCAACCACGAAAGTTTCCCGTCGCCGACATCGATCGACGAATGGAATGAAATGATCGATTATTGGATCGATGAACACTTTAGCAATCCAGAATATCTGCAGATAGACAACAAACCTGTAATGTACATCTTTTCGGACGGGGGCGGTACGACCGCTGAGCCAGCCGGCCTCAGAGAGCAGGCCCAAGCCATTGGTATAACGGCCGCCGAAATGCTTGATCATGCACGGGACAGGGCGAAGGAACGTGGGCTGGACGGCATATACTTTGTGATGTGTGTCGAGCCGTATTCGTATTGGTTTGACTTCACCGTATCCGCAGGGGCCGACGCCATTACGGCTTATTTCAACCACCGCGGCGTGGAAGGCACCCCTTACACCAATGTTGCCAACCCCGGCGCGGAAAATTATGAGGAGCTCAGCGAAGCTTACGTCATTCAATGGGAATGGATCTTAAAGACCTACCCCAACATGACCTATTTTGTACCGATGACAGCAGGCTGGGAGAGGATCCCGTCCTGGGGAGGACTCGGAGGTGCGGAAACAGCTAAGATCTGTACGCCGACGCCGGATGAGTTTGAATCGCACCTGCGCGACGGATACGCCGCAATAGTCAACAACTACGACCAAACGAAAGGCATCGGAATGCTGCACTGCTGGAACGAGTTCGGAGAAGGGACTATCATCGAGCCGACCGTAAAGAACGGCTTTGAGTTCCTGGAGCGTATTCAGGATGTCTTCAGGAGCGGGCAGGAGATCTCCGCCACCTATACTATCAACTATGAAATGTATTACGGAACGCCCCCTGTCGCCTCCCAGACGAAAGGTTACAACGAACAGATCACTCTGGACCAGACGCAGCCTGTCCGCAGCGGTCTGCTCTTCATGGGCTGGGGCTACGACGGAGGGACCGCTGTGTACCAGCCCGGTGATCTATTTATCGAGAACAGGAACAGGACCCTCTATGCGGTGTGGCATGCCAAGATCAGCTTTGATGCCAACGGCGGCGAAGGCGCCCCCGACTACATAACAAGGCCGTATGTTTCTGCGCCGACCATACTTCCGTCGGAGATCCCGACGCGTTCAGGACACGTATTCTTGGGCTGGTCCGAAGATCCCAATGCGGCAGCGCCGACCTATCAGCAAGGCGGAGACTACACTAAACTCATCACCGTGCCGGTCATGCTGTATGCCGTCTGGGAGGAAATAAGAGGCGCGGAGTATCCCCCCAACGCCGATGACGTGATCATGCTAAACGCCATAGTGAGCGAATCGCCGGCAGAGATCCGGCTGGAATGGCTCAGCAAAGGGCCGTATAATCTCAGCCGCTATGATGTCTACCGAAAGAGCAAAGATGCGGCAGCCTGGGGACAGCCGATCGCTATTCTGAGTAGCAGTGCGACCTATTATGTGGATACGAACGTAACCGTCGGCCAGATCTATGAGTACTGTGTCAACAGCAGCACCAGCTTCTATGACGCAGGTTACATCACCGCCGGCATAAAAGTACCGGCCGTGGAATACCGCGGCAAGGTCGTTCTGCTGGTGGAGGCCGAACAGGCGGCGGCGCTGAGCGCTGAACTTGAAACTCTTAAGAACGATCTGATCGGCGACGGCTGGACAGTGTTGCGCCACGATGTGTCGAGGAACGCGACGCCGGAATCGGCGAAGGCCTTGGTGCTGGCGGATTATAATGCGGACCAGGCCAACGTCAAAGCGGTGTTCTTATTTGGCCATATACCTGTGTTCAGAACAGGCAATTTCGCCCCGGACGGACATGCGGCCCGCGCATTGCCGGGGGACTCTTATTATGGGACCATGACTGCATCCTGGGACCTGTCTCCTGGGAGGATCCCCGGGACAGTGCAGCTGCAGGTGGGACGGGTGGATTTCGACAATATGCCCGCCTTCTCAAAGAGCGCCACGGAACTGCTGCGGCAGTATCTGAACAAAGACCATCAGTACAGGATCGGTCAGATGACCACGACCAAGGACGCTTTGGTCGCGAACGGGTTTGCGGGGACCATGAACAGCGTCTCCGATAACGCCTATAAGCTTTTCCCGACGTTATGGGGGCCGGATGCGCAGATAGATGACGGATCATGGTCGTTGTATCTGTCTCAGAACACATACACATGGGGGCACATCGCCGGATACGGCAACTACACTAACGTCGGCGCCGCTGGCGGTACGCTTTATACGAGCACCATCGCCAACTCACAGAACTTCGGCATGATCTTTGCTCAGTCCTTCGGCAGTTATTTCTTGGACTTTGACACAGAGAACAACCTTCTGCGCGCATTCCTCGCCACGCCGGATTACGGACTCACAAATTCCTGGGTCGGCCGGCCGGCTTGGTACTTCCACCACATGGGATTGGGAGAGACCATCGGCTACAGCACCAGGATGACACAGAACAATACAGGAGGAGTCTCCTCGCCGCTGTCCGGTTATCCGTACGTCGGCATAACTGGTAACTATGCCCACATAAACCTGATGGGAGACCCCACCTTACGGATGTACCCGGTACTGCCGGCGGCGGATCTCCAGACTAACTACGCCCCGAACGGAATGCATCTTCAATGGACCGCTTCTGCGGACAATGATGTCACAGACTACTACGTATACGGTGCGTCAAACAAGGACGGGCCGTATACGCGGCTTGCCATCGTACAGGGAACCGACTGGACCCATACAAATCCAGGAGGCACGCAGTATTATATGGTTCGCGCTTCCGAACTCACCACAACCGGAAGCGGAAGCTTCTATAACCTTAGCCAAGGCGTGATAGCGGAAGCGGCCTCCACATACACAGTGTCCGGCAAGGTGTCCGTTGACGGAACCACAAACGGCCTCAGCGGAGTGACGATTACCTGCACGGGAGCTCTGGAGGCGTCATATATCACAGCCGCCGACGGCACGTATGCCATAACAGCGAATGCAGGATCCACAGTTGTGATAACCGGCATCACCAAGGCGGAATACGTCAGGGCATCTGGGACAATACCTTCGGCATCATATACGACAGTAGCATCCAATGTTGACTTCACCATGAAGCCTGAACAAGTGTATCCCCCCAACGCCGACAATGTGGTTATGCTGAGCGCCGTAGTGAGCGAATCGCCGGCAACGATCCGGCTGGAATGGCCCAGCAAAGTGCCGTATAACCTCGATCGCTATGATGTCTACCGAAAAAGCAAAGACTCGAATGCCTGGGAACCTATCGCTTCTCTTAGCATTGACGCAACCTATTATGTGGATACGAACGTGACCGTTGGCCAGATCTATGAATACTGTGTCACCGGCAGCGGCAGTTTCTATGACGCAGGCTACGTCTGCGCCGGCATAAATGTACCGGCTGTGGAATACCGCGGCGCGGTCGTTCTGCTGGTGGAGGCCGAACAGGCGGCGGCGCTGAGCGCTGAACTTGAAACTCTTAAGAACGATCTGATCGGCGACGGCTGGACAGTGCTGCGCCACGATGTGTCGAGGAACGCGACGCCGGAATCGGCGAAGGCCTTGGTGCTGGCGGATTATAATGCGGACCCGGCCAATGTCAAAGCGGTGTTCCTATTTGGCCATGTACCGATCTTCAAATCAGGCAGTCTAGGACCGGACGGACATAGCTTCCGCTCATTCCCGGCGGATACGTATTACGGGACCATGACCGCATCCTGGGACCTGTCTCCCTCAAGGATCCCCGGGACAGTGCAGCTGCAGGTGGGAAGGGTAGATTTCGATAATATGCCCGCTTTCTCAAAGAGCGACACGGAACTGCTGCGGCAGTATCTGAACAAAGACCATCAGTACAGGATCGGTCAGATGACCACGACCAAGGATGCTCTTGTCGCGAACGGATTCGCTGGGTCTACGAACAGCGTCTCCAATAATGCCTACAGGCTTTTCCCCGCATTATGGGGGCCAGGCGCGCAGATAGATGACGGATCGTGGTCGTCGTATCTGTCTCAGAACACATACACATGGGCGCACATCGCCGGAGGGGGCAGCTACACGAGCGTCGGCGCCACCGGCGGTTCGCTTACTACGAGTACCATCGCCAACTCACAGAATTTTGGCATAATCTTTGCCCAGACCTTCGGCAGTTACTTCGTGGAGTGGGACACGCAGAACAACCTTCTGCGCGCATTCCTCGCCACACCTGATTACGGGCTTACCAACGCCTGGGTCGGAAGGCCGTCCTGGTACTTCCACCACATGGGATTGGGAGAGACCATCGGTTACAGCGCCAGGCTGACACAGAACAACACAGGAGGAGTCTTCCCCTTTACCATAACAGGTTATCCTTACGCCGGCATAAACGGTAACTTCGTTCACATAAACCTGATGGGGGACCCCACTCTGCGGATGTACCCGGTACTGCCGGCAACAGATCTGCAGGCCAGCGGCACGATGAACGGAATGTATCTGCAGTGGACAGCATCTGCTGACAGCGGGGTCGCCGACTACTACGTGTACGGCGCGTCGAACGAGGATGGACCCTACACGCGGCTCGCCATCGTACAGGGAACCGACTGGACCCATACAAATCCAGGAGGCACGCAGTATTATATGGTCCGCGCTTCCGAACTTACCGTAACGGGAAGCGGAAGCTTCTATAATCTGAGCCAAGGCGTGATAGCGGAAGCGGCCTCCACATACACAGTGTCCGGCAAGGTGACCCTTGACGGAACTTCCGCGGGCATAAGCGACGTAGCCATCTACTGCACCGGAGCCCAGGAGGCCTCATACGTCACGGCAGCGGACGGCACATACACCATAACGGCGAATGCCGGCTCGACCGTAACAATAACAGGGGTTTCTAAGCTTTACCACACCCGGATCTCAGGAACGGTACCAGCGTCGTACACAACAGATGCGTCCGACGTCAACTTCACCATGAGACATGACACATTCACGGTATCCGGCAGGGTGTCCCTCAGCGGAACTTCCGTCGGTCTCAGCGGAGTGACCATATATTGCACCGGAGCCCTGGCAGAATCATATATGAATGCCGCCGATGGAACATACACCATAACGGCGAATGTCGGGCAAACGGTCATTATAACCGGTGTCGTCAGGGCGAATTATCTGGTGGTATCCGGATCAATACCCTCGGCGCCTTACACAGCGTCGGTGTCCAATATCAATTTCGCCTTGAATGATACTATTTCTGTATTGGCGTTAAGCGCCCAGGTAAGTGAATCTCCTGCAACGATCCGGGTGGAGTGGCCCGGCAAGGTGCCGTATGATCTTGGCCGCTATGATGTCTACCGGAAAGACAAGGACGCAATGGAGTGGGGACCGCCGATCGCTACTCTTAGCAGCGATGCAACCTTTTATGTGGATACGAACGTAACCGTCGGCCAGATATACGAATACTGTGTCAACGGCAGCAACATCTTCAGCGATGCGGGTTACATCAGTACCGGCATAAAAATACCGGCCGTGGAATACCGCGGCAAGGTCGTACTGCTTGTAGAGGCCGAACAGGCGGCAGCGCTGAGCGCTGAGATCGAGACCCTTAAGAATGACCTGATCGGCGATGGCTGGGGAGTACTGCGCCATGATGTATCAAGGAACGCGACGCCGGAATCGGCGCGGGCCTTGGTGCAGGCGGATTACAATGCGGACCCAGCTAATGTCAAAGCTGTGTTCTTATTGGGTCATATACCTGTTCTCAGAACCGCCAATTTCGCACCCGACGGACATGACCCCCGCCCGTTACCGTCGGACTTGTATTATGGGGCTGTAGCTGCGCCTTGGGATTCATCCAATTCGACCATCCGGGAAGTGCAGCTGCAAGTCGGAAGGGTGGATTTCAACAATATGCCCGCTTTCTCAAAGGATGCCACGGAGCTGTTGCGGCAGTATCTGAACAAAGACCATCAGTACAGGATCGGTCAGATGACCACGACCAAGGACGCTTTGATCTCGGATGGGTTTGCGGGGACCGTGAACAGCGTCTCAGATAATGCCTACAGGCTTTTCCCAACATTATGGGGACCGGGTGCAAGAATAGACGCCGGATCGTGGTCGCAACACCTCTCGCAGAACACATACACATGGGCGCATATTGCCGGAGGCGGCACTTACACGAGCGTAGGCGCCATTGGCGGTACGCTTACAACGAGCACCATTGCATCCTCGCAGAACTTCGGCATAATCTTCGCCCAGGTCCTTGGCAGTTACTTTGTGGACTTTGACAGACAGGACAATCTTCTGCGCGCATTCATCGCCACATCGGATTATGGACTCGCCAGCGCCTGGGTCGGACGGCCGGATTGGTACTTCCATCATATGGCGCTGGGGGAAACTATCGGTTACAGCGTCATGCTGACGCAGAACAATTACGGAATAATCACCGGAACATCCCCATACGGCAGCCCCAACACACCCTATATTAGTAATGTTAGCAATGCCCACATAAATCTCATAGGGGACCCAACGCTGCATATGTATCCCGTACTGCCCGCTACAGACCTGCAAGCAAGCGGCACAACGAACGGAACGCATCTGCAGTGGACCGCTTCTGCGGACAGCGCGATCACAGATTACTACATATACGGCGCGACGAACAAGGACGGGCCCTATACGCGGCTTGCTATCGTACAGGGAACAGATTGGACCCATGCGGATCCCGGAAGCACACGGTATTATATGGTCCGCGCCTCCCAGCTCACCACGACCGGAAGCGGAAGCTTCTATAATCTGAGCCAAGGCATGATCGCGGAAACGGTCTATCCCTTTGGCACATACACGGTATCCGGCAGGGTGACACTTGAGGGAACTTCCGCCGGTGTTAGCGAAGCGACGATCTCCTGCACAGGAGCCCTGGCTGGGTCATATATCACTGCCGCTGACGGCACATACACCATAACGGCTAGTGCCGGCTCGACCGTCGTGATAACAGGCGTTTCAAAGAACTACTACACCATGGTCACTGGAACGATACCTGCGTCGTACACAACAGATGCGTCCGGCGTCAACTTCACCATGAGTCATAATACCTTCACGGTATCCGGCAAGGTGACCATCAACGGAACTTCCGCCGGTATCGGCGGAGCGACCATAACCTGCGCCGGAGCTTTGATGACCTCATACACCACCGCCGCCGACGGCACATACACCATAACGGCGAATGCCGGGTCAATGGTTGTTATAACCAGCGTTTCCTTGGCTTACCATGTCCTGGTATCGGGAACGGTACCGTCGGCGTCTTACAGAACAAATGCGTCCGACGTAAACTTCACAGTTGAGCAGGCAAGTTATGGTTATGTCAACGTGGACGGAAGTCCGGGCACCCATGGCGCGCTGATGGTAGATCAGGCTTATTTTGACCTCATGTTCTTTTCATCATCGCGCTATGAAATGAATGGTTCCGATGCGGCGGCTACGGGAGGATGGTACTACTTGGCCGAGGATGCTCTGATCGCCGGTACGCTGTTCATCACAGGCGACGTCAGCATCATCATAGCCGACGGCTGCACACTGACGGTGACCGGCAGTGTCAACATAGGCTCAATCCGCACCTTTGCGGTGTATTCCGAGCATCTGCCGCCCGTCCCCTCCATAGGGAAGGTCAGCAGCGGAAATCAGACCGTTCTCGGCAGCGGAAGTAAGCTCATCAACACCGCCCACATCGTCACTAATGCTGGCAACGGCATCATTTTACAATATACTGGTGAGATAATCAATGGGGTCACCGGCACCTTACAAAGTATGGGAGGCCCCGTCATCTTCCTCACCTCCACCAGCGGCGGCAAGATCACCAACTACGGCAATATTGCCAGCGGCGGATATGATGCAATGTCTGTCGGGGCCGGCGCAGAGATCAATAACTACGGAACGATAACGGGAAGCAACGGCATATCCCTCACAGGCAACGGCAGCAGCACAATAATGAACTGGGGCACAATAAGCGGCAACGTCGCAATTGCTATTGACTCCGGCAACGTCGCCATCGAAAACAAGAGCGGCGGATACATCGGTGTCGGCAATATTACGTATGGTATCTCTGCCATAGGGGGCAGCCTTCAGCTTACCAACGAAGGCACGATCTCCGGTGCAGGCAACGGCGTGTATGTAGCACAAAGCAGCAGTGCCACGATACATAACTATGGTATGATCCGAGTATACTCTTCTCCATACCAGTCGTATGCCAATTACGGCATCATTCATACGAGCTCCGTTCCCTGCAACATAACCAATTACGCCGGAGGCGGGATCGAAGGATACCGCGGCGGCATAAACATCGCCAGCGGTGCGATAACCAACAACGGCACGGTCACCGGCACGCAGACCAACGGTACGCAGACCAACGGTTACGGCGCCGGCATCCTTGCCGGTAATGGAGAGGTAACCATCACTAACGGCGCCGGCGGCGAGATCCAAGGGAAGACATACGGCATTTATGCCAGCGCAGCCTCATCTTCCTCATTCGCCGTCAGCAACTCCGGCACTATCGAAGGCGAGGCCGCGGACGGCATTTACACCACACGCCGTGTCACCATCACCAACGAAGAAGGGGCAGAGATCAAGGGCGGCGGGAACGGCATCCTCACCGGCACCTTATCCGCGACCTTCAATAACTACGGTCTGATCACCGGCAACGTCACCCTTGACGATACCACCAATACGGTTCAATTCGGCGCCGGCAGCCAGATCATCGGCAACTTTACGATAGGCATGGGCAGATCCTCGTTCGGATTCACGGGCACATTGGATCAGTCGTTTACCTATTCCACCGTCACCGGCAATGCCTTTGTCGGCGACGGGAACACAATGGTCGCCTTCGATGACACCGCATTACCAAGCACCTACGCGGGCGAGACCATAATCTTGATCGGCGGAGGAACGGTGAGCGGCGCGTCGCAGAACGATACATATGTGGGCGGAACACACACATACAATATTCTGATAAAGAACAACCAGTTCATCGCGCAGATCGCCGCCTACGGAATAGAGGTTGTCCCAGGCTCCTGGGACTTCGGAACAGCGAACGTAGGTTACGGCTCCATATCCGCTAATGCGATGTCGGTAAATAACGTCGGCAACCTGCCGACCGGCGATCTTTCGATAACCCCGGTCAGCGGAAGCACGTCGTCCTTCACGCTGTCGTCGACTTCGATAGGCAGTATCCCGGACGGCGGCAGCGGCGGCTTCACCGTCAAACCGAACGACGGTCTCCCCGTAGGCACATACACAGCTGTGTTCGCGGTGGGTCCGGCGGCCGGCAACACAAACTCCGTCTCCCCGGTGACCTTCACCGTGACCTTCACCGTCAACCAGGATGCCTTCACGGTATCCGGCAAGGTGTCCATAGACGGAACTTCCGTCGGCCTCAGCGGAGTGACCATCACCTGCACCGGAGCCCTTGCGGCTTCATACACCACGGCGGCGGACGGCACATACACCATAACGGCGAATGCCGGATCGGCGGTCGTAATAACCGGCGTTTCCATGACCGACTACATCCTGATGTCGGGAACGGTGCCGTCGGCTTCGTACACTGCATCGGCGTCCGACGTCAACTTCACCATGCGGGTCGCGGAATCAGGCTACACCTATGTCGATGTGGACGGAACCTTGAAAACACACGCGAGTGTGACAAGGATCAATCAGAGCTATTTCTCCACCATGGACGGCAATCTGACAGGCTACAACACGGTCGATGGCTGGTATTTCGTGGAAGACGACATAGTCCTCGATCATCTCAC
>WRLM01000005.1 GCA_009777615.1 Candidatus Methanoplasma cognatum | reverse complement strand
TGGCCGAGGGTGCCGCCGATGCAAAGATGTCAGAGTGGTCACGGATCATACGCCATGTGAACCTTCCTCCCATTGAGAATCCGGTCACGTGGATCTTGTTCTCGTCCACGCCGAGTTCGGCGACGAGACGGTTCAGGACCTCCATCAGCTGGTCGTCAAAGGTCGGGGGTATCTGCTGGTTGGATGCGATGTTAGGCTGAAGGACTATGTATCCTTCTCTGGCACCGATCTCACGCAGGTTGGTTCCGTTGTTCTCCTGGGTGGCATCCATTGTGCTGCCATGGCAGTCAAGGATCAATCCGACCGGCCCATCAAGGAACTGTTCCGGTATCTCCACGTCATAGCCGACCCTGTCGTACTCGAAATAGTGGTGTCCGGGAGTCTTGTCCTTTATCAGGTGGCCCACTTTCACTTCATTCTTCGGGTGTGCGATGAAGAACTTCATTACCTCTTCACCAATGATGAACGAATTCTCGCCCTCACAAGCGAAAGATGATATGGGGTTCTCCGGGTCATAATACACAGTGCTTCCGGGGAAGCAGTGGCCGCCCACAGCTCCGTAAAGGAACGGTGCGCCGGACGAATAGTCATGCATGAAGATCTCAAACACAGTTCCATTCGCATTGGTATAGCGGGTGTGGGTGAAAGTATCGTCTCCTGCTATCTGTACTCCGTTGCCGATATCCCATGTGTCCGATATTGCCGTCCAAAGCTCAATTCCGCGAGGATATACTGAGTCCTTGGTTCCTATCATGTACAGGATCGGGATCTCCATCTCGGGCATGTTGTCCTTGGAGGGAACATACCTTGTCTCGTCCGCTCCGGCTCCGGTCGCCAGCGGGGCTACCGATGCCAGGATGTCGGAATGATCACGCAGGGCACGCATAGTGAACGCTCCGCCCTGAGAGAATCCTGTTGCATGTATGCGGTTCTCATCGATGTTGAGTGAATCTACAACGATGGCCAACATCTCGAATATAGGCTCATCCCAGTTTATGGTAACGTTCCTGGTAGGCACAGACGGCTGGAGTATGACATACCCGTATTGCTGTCCGAGCGCACGCATGTTCGTTCCATTGTTCTGTATGTCGGCATCCATGGTGAGACCGTGCATATCGAGGACCAACCCTACCTGGCCGTCCTCGATCTGTTCGGGGATCTCCAGATCGAACAGTATTCCTTCGTAGGTGTAGAGATGATGTCCGGGTGATGTGTCTGCGAGTACCGATCCAGTCGTCTTCGCTTCGTTCTTCGGGTGTGCCTTGAAGAACTTTACGACCTCTTCTCCCCAGTGGAACGAAACGTCGTCTTCGCAAGCGAATGTTTGGAAGGGATTATCTGAGTCATAGTAAACTGTGCTTCCGGGGAAGCAGTGACCCGTGACGCCCGACGATCCGAAGGGAGCAGTAGATGAATAACTGTGATATATGAACTCATACACGGTCCCATTTTCGTTTATGTAGCGGGCGTGCGTGTACGTGTCATCTCCTGCGATGATCAGGCCAGGGCCCATATTCCATGAATCTATCACGGCATTGCTCTGGCGAAGTCCGTTTAATTCAAAGTTCGATACAAAGTCCTGCGTTCCATGCATTTGCAGTATCGGGAGCTCGACCGGAGGTATGTCATCTCCGGTGAACAAGCATCCCAGGTTACCATTGTAAGCTGCGCCCGCGGGAGCCGCTGAGGCATAGAAGTCCGGATGGTCGTGTATGGAGCGCCATGTGAACATTCCTCCCATGGAGAAGCCTGTTATGTGCAGGCGGTTCCTGTCTATGTTGAGCGCATCGACAACGAGATTGATCACCTCAAACATCGAATCATCGAAATTGCGGGTGACCATACTGGATGGTAGTGACGGTTGAAGAACGACATATCCCTCTCTGCTTCCTATCTCGCGCAGGTTGGTTCCGTTGTTCTCCTGGGTGGCATTCATGGTGGCGCCGTGCATATCAATGATAAATCCGCGGATTTGTGCAGGTACCTCCAGGTCATAAGTGATCCCGTCTATTTTGAATACGTAGTGTCCGGGGATAATGTAGGAGTTCTTATCGCCCTTGATACCATCAACGTTGATGTAGACGTTAACACTCGTCAGATCGGTCACCCAGGGGGCCTCGAAGGTGTAAAAAGAACCTTTGAAACTGAATTGTTGCTGGCCCGGTGATGATGTCCAGATATAACTGCTGTCGAAGCCTTTGTCGTTTTTGTTCTTAAAGGCCTGCATATTATTAGAAATAGACATATCTGCTTTACTGACCGATATCGTATCATTGAAGAATATCGTGAACTCTTCGGTGTCGTTGTTATAAACAATCGTATACTCCCCGACCTTGGTCAGGTTGTTACCCCTCACAAGATCAAAAGTATAACTACTCTGTGCTGTGAAATCCATCGCTCCATTGTATTGGAACCACGAATTACCATTTTCGCCGATCGCTGCGGCGAGGTTGTGTGGTTGGTTTTTGCGGTCTAAACTGCCTTCATCGGCATAACCGCCAGTCGCCGACCCATTAAAATCAGCTTGAACACTGGTGTAATTATCATCAGTGCTGAGCCTTGGATATGGAATGGGTATGAGTGATTCTTCGTCTTGAACACTGGTGGAATTAACATCTTTGCTGAACGCCCCCATCTCGTATGCAGCACAAACGCAAACCGTAACCAGCGTGATAGCTAACGCTAATACGCTTATACTCTTCATTGTGTTCTCCTCCACTATTATATAAACAGTTTGCTTGAAACAACCATGACTATAATATATATAGGTTCTGTTGGATGCAACTATACGACCTTTGATCCCGTCTTTTTTCAATAGATTTCAGCGGTTTTCATCGTTTAGCGCGGCCTATGCTTTAAAAAAAGCGTTATGTGAAAATACAAGGGATTGAAAGAACACTCCCGCATCAAAACAGTTATATGTGATCACGTTCCTACTCTTTCCTTACTTTCTCTCCATTTAACTTTGTCATTCTCCATCTGGCATATTTAAATGTATCTTCAAATTTTATATTGTTTCAGTTGCAGGTATATATTTATTGAAATATAGGTTTTCAGCCGAAAGTTATAGGGATTTTCTCATAGGTTTCGGTTGACAACAGAATCCCACTATATACTGACAAGAGGTTTTGGCACATCTTCAGTAAAGACATTCATACGCACGTCACTTTCCGGCTGAGAAGGCGCCATACTCTTATGACGGAAAACCAGACATCTGAGATTTTGAAAAACTGCTGCCCGGATGGCTCATGGGAAAAATATCCTCCAGCCTGCTTATGTTCCGATACGCAGAATCATAAAAACGGACTAGGTATGTCCTATAAGTGCGGAGCTCCTCCTCTCAGAAGGAGGAGAAGCCGCGTTTACGAAAACTTTATTATTCGTATCGTAATCGCAACGCATGGAAGTCTATACCGTCGAAAAGACAGATAAGACGATAACGCTCGGATTCACCGGCGAGGACCCGACGATCATAGAGCTTATGATGAAGATGCTCAGCGATGACAAAAACGTCAATTTGGTGAGATACATAAACCACCACCCGGAGCTGTCCGACGCCGTTTTACATGTGGAAGTCAGCAAAGGAAAGCCTGAGGACGCGGTGAAGAAGGCCTCCAAAGCAATATCCGCCTATTTTGCAACGGTAAAGCAATGAACGGCCCGTACAGGGAATGCCGCACCGCCGAAGCGGACATCGGCATGTCCTTCTACCTGAGCGACACGGACGGGACCGGCGGACGTCTCAAAAAAGAGCCGGAGGATTTTGTTGTAAAAGAGATATCGGACAGACCTGAGGCCGCTGCGGACGGAAGGTTCGTTATCGCAGAAGTTACCAGCAGGAATTGGGAAACGAACCGCCTCGTAAGACTGCTTTCGAGAGGCCTCGGCATATCCCGCGAAAAGATAGGCTTTGCCGGGACAAAGGACAAAAGAGCGGTGACGACGCAGCTAATGTCCTTCGAATGCCCCATCGATTCTATGAAAAGGATCTCCCTCAAGGATGTGGAGATCAAAGAGCCATACACTGCAAAAAGAGGGGTTCAGATCGGGGACCTGCTGGGGAATTCGTTTGCGGTCAGGGTCAGAGAGTGCACTGTCCCGGAGAACGACATCTCTGAGACCCTTGACGCCGTTTCCTCGGCCGTGAAGGATAAGGGGGGCTTTCCGAACTATTTCGGAGTGCAGAGGTTCGGATCTGTCAGGCCGATAACGCATAAGGTCGGCGAATCCATAGTCAGAGGAGATATAGAAGGAGCTGTCCGAAGTTATGTTTCGGACCTGTCCGCATTCGAGGACGAGGATGTCACGGACGCGAGAAGAGCCCTGTCTGAAGACGGCGACTGGTCCTCCCTTCTGAAAGATATGCCGGATTCGCTGTCGTTCGAGAAGATCATGGTGGAACACATTGTCTCTTACCCAGACGATTGGAAGGGGGCCATAGAAAAACTCCCTAAGAACCTCCAGATGATGTTCGTGCATGCCTACCAGTCATATCTTTTCAACAGGATGCTCAGCGGACGTATGGGGAAAGGCATCCCTCTGAACAGACCCATAGTGGGGGATGTCGTCATCCCCCTGGATTCCAACAGGGTGCCTCAGCATGAGAACCCTGTCGCTACGACGCCGAACAACATTGACCTTGTGACAAGACAGGTCAGATCGGGCAGGGCGTTCGTTACCATATCGCTGTTCGGTTCCGAAAGCAGGATAGCGGAAGGAGAGATGGGAGAGATCGAGAGATCCGTCATTGAAAACGAGAGGATCTCCGGCAAGGACTTCATTGTCCCAGGGCTGCCGCACTGCAGTTCGAAGGGGAGCAGGAGGGAGATACTGTGTCCCGTGGCAGGTCTGTCGCACAGGATCGCCGGCGACGGATACGAGGTCAGCTTCTCCCTTACGAAGGGGAATTATGCGACATGCCTTTTAAGAGAATATATGAAATCGGAAATGAACAGATACTGATCACAGGTTGTCTTTGACCAGCTTCGCCTGATACGCTCCGATCTTGTGCCCTTTCATTATTTCTTCAATGGATGTGTCCTTTTGGGTTGCTTCCGCTATCTTCCTCAGATCCGGAGGGAGCGCTTTCGCCGACTTTTTGGCGCTTAACACCTTATACATGTAGGCGACCAGTAACTTCGCTTCGTCCGCATCCTTCGCCCCGCCGGCGACATACGCGCTGGGTATCGTTATCAGCGGTTCGCTCTCCAGGCCCGTGCAGTTCCCTTTGGTCACCGCGTTGAACGAAAGCTTCTCCATCCTTTCGAACTCCAGTGTTCCTGGGCTGACGTCGCCGTATTCCGATATGTCGGAGAGATAGGCCATTATGGCCCTGGCGGTGGCCTCATCGATATCCAGCGCTTCGACCAGCGTCGGATCGCTCAGCGAGAGTTTTGATATGTATGCGCGCCTCAGGACCCTTTCTGCATATCTTTTTATTGTGTCTGGTACTTTTTGTTTCTGTGCCTTGGGGGCATATTGGCGTTTTTGTTCGGCCTTATCTTCCGCGGGGCTGATCTCCATGTACATCCTGCTTGCCGCATTCACATCGCCCGTGGCCGCGTACGCTTCGGCGAGATCGTTTCTGATCAGATTATTATCCGGCTGTGCTGCCAAAATGCGGCGGCAGACCTCGATTATCCCTCTGTGGTCCTCTCTCAGCGTGCAGAACTCCTTTTTGGTTATGAGGAGAGGGATCGAGGACGGCTCCGCCTTGAGCGCATTCTCTATCAGGCCTGCGGCGGCCTCGTCCCTGCCATTGAGCATAAGTATCCTGACCGCTGCGGCGACCCCTTCCTCATCGAAGGGCCTCAGTTCGACCAGCTTCACTGCCGCTTCCTCCGCCGCCTTGATATTACCGGAGGCCATCCCCACGTCGCGCCTGATCCTCATCACTTCGATGTTATCAGGATCGGTGACCGTCGCCATATCCAGATAATAAAGCGCTTCATCAAATCTTCCGAGCTCCGCGAAGATCATTCCCTTTTTCACAAGCGCGTATATGTCGCCCGGTCTGAGTTCGATAACCCTGTTCAGGGACTCGACCGCCCCGGCCAGGTCTTTCTTCTTCTCCTGTATGGAAGAACGCGAGACCCAGTACTCCGGTTCGTTCATATCCAGAAGGACGGCTTTGTTGTAAGCTTCTTCGGCATTCTTGAGGTCGCCCATGGCCTCGTCGGCCATGCCCTTCGAGTGCCATGCCATCGGATCCTTCGGGTCCAGCTCGGAAGCGTATGCGAAGGCGGCGGATGCTTCTTTGTAATTACCCAGGGCATACTCGGCGTTCCCTTTCAAACGCCTCACCGCCGGATTCTTGCCGAACTCCCTTTCCTTCTCGATGAACATCTGTACCGCCTCCCTGTACTTGCCGTCGATGATCATGGACGATAAGACATTAACGAAATTCTCCGCTCTGTTGTCTGCTACCATCATGTCCTTGTACGAGGAGTAGGACTCCTCTCTCTTCACCGAAAGATTCGCCTTCGACAGGGTGTTCATGGCGTCGACGTTCCCTGGGTCCAGCTGAAGTATCCTGTTGCTCAGCCTTACGGCGTCCTCGCTCTTTCCGCCGGCGATCGCGATGTCCTTCATCAGAAGCAGCACCCCCACATTATCTGGGTCTGCTTTCTCCGCTTTCTCCAGTTCTGCCGCCGCTTTGTCCGCCCTCCCTGTCTTGAACAGTATCCTCGCCTTCTGACGCCTGACGTCTGCATTGTCTGGATTCTTATCGACCCCGTTCAGGACCGTCCTCAGGGCGGCGTTTATGTTCCCACTCTCGAACTCTATCTCCGATTTCAGAACGAATGCGCTCGGATCGCCCGGATGGGAAAGGAGGACCTTGTCCACCACCGACTCTGCGTCCGCATAGAAGGAGTTCGAGAACAGCACCTTCGCCCCCATGACATATGCCGCAAGGTCCGCGTTCTCGCTGTCCAGGTATTCTTTCGCGCATTGCGCCGCTTCCGCTTTCATTCCCAGCGCCGAATAGGTTTGGATCAAGCCTCTCATGACCAATGGGGAAACAGGGTCCAGTGCTTCCGCGTCCCTGTACATGGACAGCGCTTTCTCAAAGTTCCCTCCGGAGTAGAACGCTTTGGCCGCCTCGCATATTATGTAAACGCAGTTCGCGCTTTTTGTGAGGAGGGAGGTGTACATCATCTGAGCGGAGTGCCAGTCTCTCTCGTCCATGGACATCCTGGCGGATGCTAGCACATACTCCGAATTCTTTTTCTTGTACTCTTCGGACCTTATCATCGCTTCGGTGGCCTCGTCCCTGCTACCTTTGTACCAATCCCTGTAGATCTCATACAGCTTCTGAACGGGATTGGAGCCGGTGTTATCGCCGAAGGGTATCTGCTCCCTGCCGGCGGCCAGCAGTTCGATGTTCTGCCTGTACATCCAGCCTTCCGCCGGCTCCGCCTGCTGGATGAGCTCATAGAACATAGGAAAAGCGGGGTCGCTGCATCTTGCCCTCATCAGTTCCTTCTTTGCCTTCGGGGTATCGCCCGCCTCCATCGCTATCTTTGCCCTCACGCATCCCAGCATGGGGATGTTCTGAGCGTGCTTCACCGATTCCGCCATCTCTTCCGCCTTATCCCACCTGTCGACACCGGCATAGACAAGGGCCGCCGTCAGCGCCGGCATGCAGTCATTAGGCCTGCTTTTGGAAACAAGCTGGTCGATGAGCGGCTCCATCCCGCTGCTCTGCGTCTCGAATAGTTTCTCAATGAGCAGCGAAAGTATCGCGGAATTAGCGGATCTTTCGCGTTTTATAACGCTATTGGCGATGCCGATGAAAAAATCGCTCTTCTGCGATGCACTGTCCTTTTCGGAGTTAAGCCTCTTCCAGACGTTTACTTCAAAACTATCCTGGAACACAGGTTCGTGCATCATGTACCAGTATCTTCCGCAGAATAGATAAATCTAAGTCTTTTCCTTTAAAATCACGAATGCTTTCCTAACCCAGCATTACAGTTAAATATCAAGTACAAAATAGGGGAGGTCCGTTGCAACTGTAATCTAGCTGGTCAGGATTCAAGCCTTCCAAGCTTGCTACCCGGGTTCGAATCCCGGCGGTTGCACTCACTTTTACCCACCCAGCATCAAAAAGGGGTGCAACCGGCCTGTTTCACCACACCTCCTTCGCTTCTTATGAGGCTTTGCCTGACGCCAAAGGGGCAGGGAATCGCAATTCACTTGGAAAAGATACAACTGGTTTTGGAAAGATCCTGATTTCTTTACTCGAGAGAATATTTCCACTTACATTCTTAGAGAACCATTATTATTCATCGGCCAAATGACTTTTTCTTCCCGTTCAATTATTAATCTAACTCTGTGAAGATATGAATCATAATCAATCCTATCTATATCAATAAGTCTCCACAATTGAAGTTTTTCAGCAATCTCTTTACACAGTTCTGCAGACTTTTCGTCACACTCTTTCCCTTCATGAACCATGTTCTTTCTTATTTCATAACAATTGTTAATGTCTCTTGCCAAGAGTAACGGTATATACTTGCCACACAGTTTTGTCTTTCTCCTTACAGGTCTCCCATTTTGGTCTACGCCAATAAGTGAATTTATTGATTTTCTTGCACTGGGTATCCCATTGTACGATCTAAGATTTCTTTTCAAAAATAGCTCTATTTGTACCCAATATAATATAAAAGCCACATCATAGTTTTTTACAGACCATTGATATAAGGCTTCAAATTCTCTTTGATAAGAGACAGTATTTTTTGATTCATAAAAATGTTCAGCTAGTTCTACTATGGGCGCAATTGTGTCTTTATGAAGAAACTGCTTGTTGAAGAGAATGTTGTTAAACTCATCTCCAAGAATTGCTTTTGAGCATGCTGTTGCTCTTCCTATGGACACATGTGATCTAACCAATGGAATTGAATTACCTCTTTCATTCCTCATCGGATCTAAATCTGTGATCTTGCACGAAAAACATGTATGACCTGTCAAAAGAGCAAAGGAAAGTAAAAGTGAATTTACGATGCGTTTTGCTATCTCATAATCGTCTGTTTTCAAAATAATTGTTCCTGATGATGTAAAAGTAACATCGATCGGATTAACGTTTTTTGAAAAAGTATGTGATTCGATTGGATTGGAAATGAATTTTTCTACAATGTAATTAACATAGTCAGTATCATCATCTTCAATAACTCTCTTCCAACTGTTGAACTCCTCCAAATAATTTGACGAATAGAAAAATACAATAGGATACATAATATGATATAATTTTGAATCGTCTGAATCGTGAGTTACCATAATTCATTATAATCGATTATGTAGAAATATAATACTATAGTCGAATGGGGATGCCCCTATTCGACATTAGATAGATGTTCAAACCACGCTGTACAGGATCCGACCTCTTATTTCAGAGGCTCGAAAGTCAGGTTAAAAGAGATACTTCAATTGAAACCATAGTTCCAAAAGTCTTATTTTGACGGCATCAAATTTCTCTTGTGTTATAATGCCTTCATCTGTTGTGGAAAAAGTTCTCTGAGGGAGGACACGGAGGAATAGTTTAAGAGGATGTGACTATTTGTGTGGAGGAAACCTCACACTTTTTTATTTATTAACCATATTATAGTATGATGTGCAACGACTACATAGAGAAGATGGAAAAGCTCGCACATAAAATTGGTAAGATTAATCGTTTTAACTACAACTATTTTATTAGAAGATATGACAACCAAATCAAAGATTTATGTGAAGGAGCAAGCAAATTCAAATATGAATGGAAAGACTCTTCTTCAGACTGCAGAATGGGCATTTTTTATCAATTAGGTACCGATTCGAAAAATGAAAACGAAGCAAGAGTCCTATACGATATTTACCTAGAGAACCATTCTTTTCATGAAAGACGCAGTTATGAACAATATAACGAATCTCAACCCCTGTTTCAAGCCTTTCCTGAACTATTTGAAAAGATAAGTAAACAGGGTAGCGGCGAATACCTTCCTAGAAATATTTTTGATGATTGTGAATTGAGAGGAGGGAAATATGTGGACGATGGGGTTCGTTTTGGACCATTTATCGGAGTTAGTTACAAAGGACATTGCTTTGAATATCTTGAAAAGGATAAAATGATCCAACACATCGAAAAAACTTATGGAAACAACTATCTTTTACACATCGACCCATACTTTGTACACAATCTTTCAGATATTTCATATTATAAGGAAGCCGCTGTTATTCGCCCAATAGATCCAAAATGTATAAGTAATTTCAGACTACAAAAGAAATACACAGGGGGAGAGTACGATTGTTCACAAAAAAATGAAAAATTAGAAGACTTGCCTGAATACAAATCTACTTTTCAAAGCCAGAATGATGCGCGGCTTGAAGTTATTATCAAGACCAAGAACCGTAATGATATGGAAATGTACATCGAAGAAGTACATTTAGATAATTTCAGACAACGAGTAATCGGGAGATTTATACACTGTATCATTAACGATGCATATGGTAAAGATCTCGGAAATATGAATTTAAATCATCTCGATTTTTCTATTAATGTGTATCTAGAAGACAGAGCAGAACAGAGATGGATCAGCAGGCTATCCAATGGAGAGGACATTGTTAAAGCAACATATCGTACTCATGCGCTGAGGTTAGATGGCATTCCTTTTTTTGGTCTGATAACATGTGCGTATTTCTTCATTAAAAAAACATGTCTGGCTTTAGAATGGATTTATAATCAGTTTGGAATGGATATTTTGAATCTCAACCTAGCAAAATAAAAAATTAATGCCAATCTATTTGGTTTAAACAATCAATAAAATGATCCTTAATCATTCCTCTTCTTCTGATATTAAAAATTGATAGTGAAACATTATGCCCTCCCGTTTGTTCTGATGACTTTGCTTCTGATGCAGATTATTTTCGGTATAGCCCTTATTTCGCAAAGGTCACAGTCTTCCTCACATTTCTCGGGGTCACAGTGTGTGGCATTCTGTCTCTCTATCTCATCCATCATTGAAATCAATAAGTCACAGAGCACATCTCTCAGCATCTCTGGCAAATCTTCCTCTGAAAAACCCTCTAATTCTTCTTTGTCTTCTAAACAAATGAAGATATCTCCTGCCATTTTTCCCGATTGAAGTGCGAGAGTATCTTCAGATCAACGTATACGTTGCCTTCTGAAAAAGACATGATTAATGTCTTTTGCTCTTCATCGTTGTCTCCGATGTTCATCTGTCTGAAGTATATTCCTATCTTCTTGCCTAAGTTTGTTTCTACACTTGTTGCCATGTTTTCATGTTCCTTTCTGTTGTTTTGTTAAGAGATTTTCTAATGAGTTTTTGGATTTGATGCCTCAGCAACCACAGCTTACATGCCTGTCAAACGGTCAGAATTCCATCTAACCGAGTCGCTGAGAACACCCAAAAGTCTATGGTGAAACCGATTGATTTCGAATTATTGTAAAAATGCAGAATTGACCCTTATTTAGAAAACGCTGGCTAAGGGGGGTGTGAAACCCGGCGGTTGCACTCACTTTATCATAGCCAGCATCCAGATGGGTGCAACCTGCGTGTTTCATTATACTTCCTTCGCTCCTTAGATTACATTCGCTTGTGATTTCCTGCAGTAGTAGCCTTCGGTGGTCTTCGTTGAAGAGTGTCCCATCAGAACGGAGACGGCTTCGATGTTGAGGCCCTTGTCCAGATAGTTCTGACCGAAGCCTCTGCGGCAGTCTCTGAGCTCAAATTTCTCGCCTATTTTTACCTCGATTTTTGACTTGATCTTCCTGAAACTGTTGCCCGAAAGATGACCGTAACCGTCCGAAAACGAGAAGAATAGCGCCTTTGTTTCAGCGGAGTGGGACTTCAACCACTTGCTGCGTAGCAACAGGTATTGAATTATGAAATATGGGATTTGCGTTAGAAATTCTCGAGAGAAAGTTCTCCCTTTATGTCATAATGGCCGTCAAAGAGAACCCAGGATCGAAAAAGACAGAGATAACAAAGTTAGAGGGTGGAAATGAAAGAACGAAGTTCCTGAGGATCAATGACGTGATCGGAGAAGAGAATAAACAACACAATGCAATGAGGCTTTACCTGACGCCGAGGGGGCAGGAGGTCGCAAGCCACTTGGAAAAGATACAGCAAGTTCTGGAAAGAGTGAACAAACAGGAAGATATTAAAGAATGAGTCTTCTCATTTGCTTTTTCCAGAACCATATTTAGCATTATGGGCAATAATAGGCTCAATTATTTTTCCATATGAATTTTTTATTTGCAACAATATCTTGCTAATTTCATCAATTTCTTTAGGAGATCTAGCTTCTGTTATGTGATTAGTCAGGCTTTCGTATTGCTCAAGAAGTGTGTCAGACCATTCGACATCCTCCATTTTTGCATCCTCACAGCCATATTCTTCACATAAGTCATTATGATACTTGGTCAATAAATGATATTTTTTTGTAATTTTGAGAATTTTGATTGCATCACCGATGGTTTCAATGCTTAAAAATCGATCATCGTTCAAAGTGTTTCTGGTTATCTTTAAAACACTCCCCTTGTGTTTCAGTAGTGTCTCGCTTGAAGTGATTCCAGACATACTATGCGTAAATTCGATAACTATGCGTAAATAATCCAGTTGAAATAGGCCCTTTTCGTCTTTTTTTACGAGAGTATTTACAAATTTTTGTGGAATGTGTGTCAACACCTTTTCGCTAATTATTATCCTCGACCATATTGCTTTCTTAGATTCGAGCTCAAATGCCTCTATGAATGGTTTTCCCAAAATGAAATCATCAATGTAGCATTTCCCATACGTAATTGCCCCCCTTAGCAACAAATTTGAATGATCCATTATTGAATTTTGAAGATGTGCTAGTATATTGATGGTCAGGGTAACTCGCATCTCGTCCCGCCCATCTCCTTCTAACTCTACCGAGATGAAAATATTATCCGTAAACATCCTTAATTTTACTTCGTAGCTTACTGTACTTCCATCAGCCATAGTTAATTCGGGGTCAAAAAGAGCTTTAGCAAACATCCACCCTTTTCTTATTGAAGCAAATAGTTCTTTTTCACCATTTATTTCAACAAAATCCTTGTATCCCAGAACATCAAGATGAACGATTAAGTAGTCTTTTGAGTCTCTGTCAAATATTTCTCCGAATGTAGCATCATCATTGAAGAGGTCCTCATCTACTGTTTTTTCAGACATTGTTACACCAGTTCGGATCAACCGTTGTCATGTTCCTTTAGAAAATCCAATCCAAGATTAACTTTGCCTTTGTCTTTCTCAGCCCACCATGTATATTTTTCATACTCTGGACCAAAAAATGTCTCTTTCTTCGCTCTGTCCTTTTTCTCAAATTCGGATAAGTTAAACATTCCCCAGATGTTTCCACATCTTCTGTCGTTCGGCAAGCCTGTAAAATGCTTTAGAAGCGAGTCGGAATCATCTGTCACAAAGTACACTGGCCCGATCTGAGAAGCCATATGCAGAACCAATTTGTCTTGATATGATAACTTCCCGCTATTTCCTCCATAATCTCCTGTTGCTGCCTCAATAAGAAACTTTGTCAACAAACCTGTTATTTCTGCAGAAACGTAATTATGATCAGAATACCCAGGCCGCTCGGATTTCATCGTAACAGACTGCTTTTTCGAACCTTTTGTTGAGAGTACCTGTAAAGTTCCATGTTTTGAATCATGTAAAACAATATCGGCATATAATTCGCCTTCTGCGGCAATTGGGAAATGACTTGCTAGATTGACTTTTGGACATGTTATTGTGATTGAATATTTCAGAATGAAATCACGTAAAACATCTGTAGCTTCTTCCCTTGATAGACCTTTTTTTCGTGTTGCCACATCAAAATACTCACCTATTACCATGGGAGAAATGTAGATGTACATTCCCAGATACTGGTCTAAAATGTAGTCAATACCAGGTATTAAATCTGGTCTATCTCCAGTTAGTTTAGCAACAATAAGGTTTGAGTCGAGGTAGCATGATCCAAAAATTGTGCCCATGTATCTTCTTCTTTCTTTGAACCATTCCATAAATGTTTATGACTTTTTTAACAGATAAAGCTATTCGACTCGAGTTATAATGATATCGTGTAGTCTAATGAACCTTAGTATTGCTTATGAGCAAAAGGAGTTCTGCAATCCTTCAGATCGTGCCTCCTCGTCCTTGTCCTGTGTCTGTAAGATTGCTTTCTCTCGTACCTCCGAACACCCATACTCTTATCGGAATTTAAGTTTGGGCAGTCTTGTTTCCTGAAGATCAATGAATTGATCGAAGAACGAATAATCATCATCGGGAAGAGAATAAACAACATAACTCAATGATACTTTACTTGATGCCAGAGGGGCAGGAGATCGCCAGACACATAGAGAAAATACAACAGGTTTGGAAAGACCCTAGTCGTTGAGACAGCGAATATCACAAATCATAATTTATTTCCCATTTATTTTACATTTATTTTCCCCAATTAAATTCATAGATTCTTATTTGCTGGCTATTTTAACTACTGCTATAAAATGGCATTTGCTTCTCGTTTGTTTTACGTTTATTTTCCCGATATTTTCGGATTGATCTTCAGATTTGTATATCATTTCATCGCACCAAAAAATACCCATGAACCAGTCTTTTTGGAACCTATTCTTCTAACGGTACCCTTTTCGGTAAGCAAAGAAATGATGATGTGTGTCTGACGTGTAGTAAGCTTAAGTTCTTTGGACATCTTGATAATAGTTATTCTGACATCGATCGAAATTAGTTCGCAAACTCTTATCTCATTCTCGGTGAGTCCGTGAGTGAGTTTTATGGGCATTCTATCGGGTACTTCCTCGATGGTCAATGTGTGCATCAGCGGCCGTTTGAATGTGACCTTGAAGAACCCTGTCGATTCAAATACCGAAGCTTCCAGTCCCGCATCCTTCATAAGGTCTCGATCTCATGTGGCCTTATCCGGGGCAAGTCACCCGATAATGATTCCAGCATAATAAAATTCCCATTTTTTTCCAATAATTATTCCCATTTTTTTCCAACAGCTTTTCCATCACGTTGAAAGGGCCTCTGCATGTGAACATCGCCGGAAGTATGCATGTTCCTGCCAACGGCTGAGGCATGCCACATATTATATACGACTAATTTAATATTGAATATTAAATTAGACGGAAATTGACATGTACTTAAAGAGGCACCTGGAAGACGTAGTAAAAAAAGCATCGGCGATGTTTGGTTCCATACTTGTGACCGGGCCAAGGCAGGTCGGTAAGACCACAATGCTCCGGGAGGTCACAGAAGGCATCAGATATGTCTCATTAGATGATCCGCTTCGTTTGTCGTCAGCTGTCAACGAAAGTATCACTTTCTTCAAGGATTTCCCGCCGCCGGTGTTCGTTGATGAAGTGCAGCGCGCACCTTCCCTCTTCATTGTAATGAAGATGATCATCGATGAGAGGAAGAAAAAAGGCCTGTTCTACTTATCCGGTTCGCAGCAGTTCCGTATGATGAAAAATGTGAGCGAGTCGCTTGCCGGCAGGATCGGCATCCTTAATATGCTGGGGTTATCGATGCGGGAGATGTCCGAGATCCCATTCAACCGACCGTTCTTACCGACCGAAGATTATTTCATTGAGAGATCTGAAACATATAGGCCTGTGGATCGGGGCCACCTCTGGGAGACCATACAGAGGGGATGTCTGCCGGAGCTTTTCATGAACAGGGAAATGGATTGCCGGATGTTCTATTCATCTTACGTGGCCACATACATAGAGCGGGATGTGAGAGATCTGATAAACATCGAAAACGAATTGAAATTCATCAGTTTCATGACAGTTATCGCCGGACGTACCGGCACCGTGCTTAATCTGTCGTCGGTGGCGAACGACGTGGGGATAAGCGTGCCCACGGCCGAACGCTGGCTGTCCGTGCTCAGGGCATCCAATATCATCTACCTGCTTCAGCCGTACCACAACAACATCACCAACCGTACCATCAAGGCGCCTAAGCTGTATTTCCTTGATACGGGCCTGGCCGCTTATCTCACGCGGTGGAATACGCCGGATGTCCTACGAGACGGCGCCATGGCAGGCGCTTTCTTTGAGACATATGTAATTTCCGAGGTCTTGAAAAGCTATTACAACGCGGGCATCTCGGACCCACACCTGTATTATTACAGAGATAAAGAAGGTAACGAGATCGATCTGATCATAGAGGAGAACGGCCTCCTGCATCCGATCGAGATCAAGAAAAACTCAGACCCAGGCAAGAAGGACATCAGAGCGTTCAGGATCGTAGACAGACTCGGAAAAAGGGGGCCGGGCGGCATCATTTGCACATATGACGACCTGCTCTCGCTCGACAGCAGCGATAAGATAATCCCTATCGGCATGATATGATCAATATAACAGTGCAACTGCCATGCTGCACTCACTCTCCGGCTCCTGCGAATTAGTATTTTTGCTGGCCTGCATTTATTGGAGTAACAATTCCCATTTTCACTGCATTTAGAGCAGTATTTCCGTACTTTTGATATTGCTGCAAACGGCCATTTTACGGATAATTAAAGAACATGGAATAAATATACATCTTTGTGCGGCCCAGCACATAAGATCTGGTGAAAAAATGAAGATAGCTTACCTTGGACCTGAGGGGACATTCACAGAACAGGCGGCGGACTTTTTCGTAAGATCGACAGATCATTTGGAGGCATTACTTTTTCCGCTTTCTTCTATAGAAGATGTCTTCGAGGCTGTTGAGAACAATAAAGCGGATTACGGAGTAGTTCCGATCGAGAATTCGATCGAGGGGGCGGTGAACACGACCATCGACACGCTCATCTTTGACTCCAAGCTTTTCATCTCGAAGCAGCTGACTCTGCCTATTGTGCAGAATCTGATGGTCGGCGAAAAGAACGCCGGCGGCAAGATCACAAAGATACTGTCGCACCCTCAGGCATTGGCGCAATGCAGGAAGTTCATAAACAAATCCTATCCGGACGCTGTCGTTGAATTTGTCAGTTCTACGGCTGAGGCCGCGAAGCTCGCCGCTTCCTGCGACGGAGAAAACGGAGAGATCATTGCGGCGATAGGTTCTAAGGTCTCAGCTGATCTCTATGATCTCACGACCATCCACGAGAATATCCAGAACAATAAGAACAACACAACCCAGTTCATTCTGCTGACAAAAGCTAACACGTCGCTGCCGAAGGCCGGCTGCAGCACATCAATCGTGTTCTCGACCGAGGATAAACCCGGAGAGCTCTACAAGATCCTGGATATCTTCGCAATATGGGATCTGAACATGACGAAGATACTGTCGCGCCCGACGAAGAACAGGCACGGAGAATATGTGTTCTTTATCGAGATCTCCGGATACGAGAACACTTCCGACGTTTCCGACGCGCTTACCATGATAAAGAGAAAAACGAGCTTCTTCAAGAATATGGGCTCTTACCATACGATCAATATGGGGTGATGTTCAATCGTGCTCGGAGGGCGGATCGCCGAGTATGTGATCGGATAAGGACGATTGCCTGCTTTTCGTTTCAAATCTTCGCAGATATTCGAGCACCTCGTCCATTTTATAGAGCATATTGTGCTCTTTGCAGACGTCTATAAAGATATCCGTCAGCCGGGCGTTGTTGGGGCTGTTGCAAACGTACGAATCCCCGAAACGATCAATGTACTTCTGCTTCACGCCGGGGAAGAGTCTGTCGATCGAATGATAGAAGTATTCTCTGTCGCCCTCTCTCAATGTCACGCCGAAACCGAAACACAATATTCCGCGGACCTTTGCTTCAATACAGTAATCGAGCAGCCCCCGAAGGTTCTCCTCAGAGTCATTTATGAACGGAAGTATGGGACATAGCCAGACAACTGTAGGTATTCCGGCTTCTCTCATAGTTTTTAAGACTCGGAAGCGTTCAAAGGTTGTGGAAACGTTGGGTTCTATCTTTCGGCATAATTCCTCGTCGTATGTTGTAAGGGTGACCTGCACCACGCATTTGGCCTTCTCGTTGATCGATTTCAGGAGGTCCGTGTCGCGCAGTATGCGGGAGGATTTCGTTAAGACGGAGACGCCGAAACCATATTTCTCGATCACGGAAAGGCATTGTCTGGTCATCTGCAGATCTTCCTCCAGATGGATGTACGGGTCGCACATCGCTCCCGTGCCGATCATGCATTTGTTCCTTTTCCTTTTCAATTGGGATTCGAGGATCTGCGGGGCGTTGCGCTTTACCTCTATGTCCTCAAAATCATGATCCATGCGGTAGCAGGCGCTGCGGCTGTCGCAGTATATGCAGCCGTGTGTGCATCCCCTGTATATATTCATCCCGTTGTTGGGGGAGAGGATCGTTTTGTAGTCGGCGTAGTGCATTTTGGTCATACCTTCTCTATGTAACGATTAGACAAATCGTCTATACTCTAATAATTAATACCACGTCTAATATCTCCCTTTATGAAGTCCCCGGTACCTGCCGTCAAGAAATTTTTCATTGGTGTGCTTGTAGGCATCGCATCTACGGTACCGGGCGTGAGCGGGGCGGTCCTTGCCGTCTGCTTCGGGATCTATGAGCGGCTTATATCGGACATCGCGGACATTGCCCATAAGATCAGGGAGGACTTCGGATTCCTGATGGTCGTAGGAGTGGGCATTGCCTTCGGCATTGTGGTCTCCTTCAAAGGGCTCGATTGGATACTGGAACATTACTTGGTCGCCTCCATGATGCTGTTCACGGGGATGATACTGGGACAGCTTCCGGAGCTGTGGAAACACACAGAACGGGAAAGCAAACCTTCTAAGACGAACGTCTTGGCATTTGCGGTCGGCATTGTCATAACCTTGCTGTTCTTGGCCATGGCCATGATGGAAGCGGAAGAGATAAAACTCTCACACGATGCGGTGTCGTGCCTGTGCATGGTCCTCATCGGCATGATCTTTTCCGTATCTCATCTTGTTCCGGGGATAAGCGGTGCCACGATACTTTTGGCCATGGGCCTGTACCCCCAGCTGATAGAGACGATAGCCTCGTTCGATGTCGTTCTGATGGTACCGCTTGTGATAGGAGTCTTCATCGGCTTGATCGGTTTCTCCAAGGTCGTAAGCTATGCGCTTACCAGATACCGCAGGTCCACCTACCTGATGATATTCGGGCTGACGATAGGTTCCGTCTTTGTTATATTATATGAGGCTGCGGCCGCCGGCCCCGGCGTCACGGACATCGCGCTGGGTACCGTTGCGTTGGTCGGAGGCATAGCGCTGAGTCTGTTGTTCTCAAAGCTGGGTAAGGAGACGTCAAAGGAATTCTCCATCCGATGAAAAGGAAGAAAAAAGGACAACGGGGCGGATGGAATGGGATAGAACCCCGTTTTCCTGAAGTATCCTGTGCTTCTTGGGGATGCACTGTGATCTTCAATACAATCATGGCAAGGAGAATATATAAAGAAAAGCGGGGGAGGTCACCGAAAGTACCCGAAAGTACAGAAAATGAAAGATCGTCACTTTCTTTTGTGCCTTACCTTGACTGCTATCCCTCTTTTGAGGTCCGCCATCTCCTTGCCGGACATCATCGCGACCCCTACTGCTATGACATTCCCGTTCAGAGTGACAACTGCTTCGTCGCCCGGCCTGAGTCCGGGGTCGGCATCCTTCACACCGACGGCAAAGAGGTTCCCTTTCATCTCGAAATCCGTCATCTCAACGATGTTCTTGCCTGTCCCTGCGATGATCTCCGCGCCCTCTATCGTAAGGGATACCATGCCCCTCTCCGGCGTAAGCATCCCCAACTGGATCTTGTCCTTGCCGTCAGGACTGTTCCTCAATATCTTCCAGTAAGGGAATTTGCCTATTGCGTAGCTTCCGTCGCTCATCAGAGCATCGGCGGCCTCCTGCCCCAGCTGGAATGCCAATATAGATCTCACAGAACCTATCCTCTCGACAGAATAATCGGCAGGTTCCATGCCTTTTGCGGCCCTTCTCAGCGCCTCATCCAGATTCTTCAGCGATGCGGGGGAGGTAGGATCTCCGACGACGGTCTCCTCCATATCTGCCAGATCCTCGACCAGTTCCGCCGAATCACCCAAGTGGCATATCACCTTGTCATAGCCCTGCGAGAGTATGCCGGACACCATCGACCTTATCATCTCCCGCTCCTGGCATTTCCATTCTCCGGTGACCGGTATGTCATATGAGTTGGCAGGATAGAATATATCCAGCTCCCTCGGTACGATGCCGAGAGGGGATGTCACAATGACCTCGTGCACAAGGGTGTCGTGCTGTGCCGTGTGTATCGCCGATGCGAACGCTTTGTGTGTCTTCGAGATGTGGTAAGGCTTCTTCGCCGAACAGGGAAGCAGCAGCAGTATACGCTTATGTTCCGGCTTCCTGTATCTTTCGGAGATCTTATCGCGGTATATCATAAGGTCCGGTCTTCTTAGAGCCTGGGTCGTGTTGCACGCGAACCTCGTCCCGACGGAGGAACAGCATTCCTCCTGATACCTGTAGCCGACTTCGTCGAAGATCCTCAGTGCGGCGACCGAAGACGGCGACGACGGCGCCCTCTGATCGACCAATTCCCTCAGCCTTCCCGCTTCCGTGAACGCGATTATCTTTTCGCACTCCTTACTTAGGTCGGCGATGTTCTCATCCGAAACATCGCTGCCGGCGCGTATCTCTCCTTCCGGGATCAGACGGATCATTTTGGAACCCGCCGCTTTTGCCAGAGAATCGTCGAACACATCCGCCCCCATGTACGTCAGTAGCGCGACCGTGGAGGGCTCGGCGATACCGATCATGCAGAGGAGTCTGTTGTATCCTATTTTCTCCCTTATTTTGATCACGGAATCGATGAGTTTTCTCGCGTCATTCCTAAGTTCGAATGCGTTCGGCACCACGATCACGTCGGAATCATCTGGGATGTCATGTTCGCTGCTGAAAGGAAGCCTTACGACGCACACTCCGTCTTTGCAGAATGGCGCCGTGTCCTTTCTTGAAGATACTGAAGTGAGCAGTTTTTGGTCGATGGGGATCTCTGAGCCGAAGAAACGGAGTGTCCTGCCTTCGGCTCCGGCCGAAATGCGGATGTCGGGGTCGTCGGAACCTATTATGAACGGCGTCTTTATTGACCGGTCCCCTCTGGAATACTCGCACGTCCTTCCTCTTTGAGACCTTCCGATGACACTCAGCATGACCCCTCGATTCATCGCGCGTTAATTAATATTGCCTCAAGGAGGGCGTTAGCGATACTGCTGTGACAAGCATCGCTGCTGCTCCAAAGAACAAGGCAGCCCCTTTTGCTTTGCCTTTCCCGACTCTGGCTCCAGCAGACGCCCCGCTTTCATTAAAACGCGACCCGCGAAATTAATGAGGGCCGGTCCGTTCAGATGCTCTCCAGCATATCCAGTATCGCTGTTGCTTTGTACAACTTTCCTTTCCTTTTGCCTTCCATAACATCCAACACATCATTCCACAGAAGGACGTCGATCAACTTTCTTGCAGTGGGCGCACTTACGCCCGTCCTGTCCGCGATGTCCTTTGCAGTTATGAAGGGGTTCTCTATCAGCATGCCGCCGATCACGTCCAAAGCACTGCTCCTCTCCCTAAGCGCCAGCTCCCGCATCGTTTTCTTATATGACTCCAGAGAATCAAGAAGCTCCATCGACCTCTTTGTTTGAGAGTCTAATGCATCAAGGAAGAATTCCAGCCAACCCTGCAGGTCTCCGTCTGTGCGCACCTCGGTCAGATGACAGATATACTCGCCCCTGTGCTTATTGAAATATTCGCTTATGTAAAGAAATGGGTTCTCCATTATACCTTCTCTGTAAAGGAGGAGCATTATCATCAGCCTCCCTATCCTCCCATTCCCGTCCATGAATGGGTGTATGGTCTCGAACTGATAATGGGAGACTGCTATCTTCCTGATTGGATCATCATCATTTTCGTTCATGTAATTTATGAGGTCGTCCATCATATATTGTATGGCAAATGGCGGGACCGGGACGAACTCTGCCGTTTCCAGCGTGTCTTTTCTGCCTCCGACCCAGACCTGACCGCTTCGATAGGAACCTGGCTGTTTACCGCTACCCCTGACCCCTTTCAGCAATGTCCTGTGCATCGACAGCATTATCTCCTCGGTTATCGCGCCCCTTCCGGAGACTGCTTCGATCCCGCTGCGGAGTGCTTCTTTATAGTTCCGCACCTCTTGATTGTCCAACGCTTTTTCTCTGTCCCTTTCTTTCTCTTTTTCTTCCCTGAATATATCGGACACCGTGGACCTGGATCCTTCTATGGCGGAGCTGGTCGTGGCCTCCTTTACTGCAAATGCGTTGAGGATCACGACCCGTTCTTCATCCGGGATGCCGGATATCCTTCCGTCCAATTTGGACACTGCGGACACCGTGCGGAATGTTCTGTTGGTCAGACCGTCGGCCTTTATGTCAAGAGGCAAAGTGTTAGGTCTGAAATAACAGAACTGTCCGTTGTCAGCCCATTCGATCCGTCCCGCCTTATCGCTGTGAAGGCTGTTCTCATCCATAGGGCCGCATGAGTTTGTGCATATAAATCCTTATTTGAAGAAAAATTCACTCAATACTTTTTCTCAAGCGATTTTAAAGAAATTTTTACTCCAATTTTTTCTTGAAATTTTTTTGAAGAAAAACTTTTTCCAATATAATGTGCGTAAAAAAACTTCTCAAGGACAGCTTTCTCAAAATTGTGTGAATATTCCGGCGGGCAAATATGACCAAGGAAGCCTTCGTTGCTCTTTTTCATCACAAAGAAAAAGAGTTATATTATAAAGTTCGGATAAGGAAACATGGACTTCTATGACAAGGACCTTGTTTCCATACGCGACCTTGACCGAGAGCAGATAAATTATCTGCTTGACCTTTCCGAAAGGATGATACCTTACGCCAAAGGCGAGAAGGTGAAGAAAGTGCTGGACGGCAAGGTGCTCGGCAACCTGTTCTTTGAACCATCCACCCGGACAAAACTGTCATTTGAAAGCGCGGCCGGAAGACTCGGCTGCACGGTCATAGATGTTTCCGAGATGTCCATGACCTCCATGTCAAAAGGGGAGACTCTTGCCGATACCATAAAAATGGTGGACGGGTACTGCGACGTCATCGTCCTGAGGCATCCTCATGAGGGTGCCGCCAGGCTTGCGGCGAAGTTCTCCGAGAACCCGGTGATAAACGCCGGGGACGGGGCCGGCTCCCACCCCACGCAGACGCTGCTCGACCTTTTCACCATGCGGTCCGCCAAAGGATCCCTCGACGGCCTGAACATAGTTTTGGTGGGGGATCTGAAATACGGCCGCACCGTCCACTCACTCGCCGAAGCGCTGACGATGTTCGGCGCGAAGTTAACGTTCGTAGCGCCGGAATCGCTGCAGATGCCTGCGGACACTTTCAACCACATCGTCGAGAAAGGGTGCAGGCCCGCGAAGACGCATGTCCTGGAGGATGCGATAGGGCAGGCCGATGTACTCTATGTGACAAGGATACAAAAAGAAAGGTTCCCGGACCCCGCCGAGTATCAGAAGGTTGCGGGGACGTACAGGATAGACAACGCGATACTCCGCGAGGCGAAGAGCGACATGATAGTGATGCATCCGCTGCCGAGGGTCGACGAGATCATGCCCGAGGTGGATTCCACTCCCCATGCGAAATACTTTGAGCAGGCGTTCAACGGGGTGCCCGTAAGAATGGCCCTCCTCTGCGCCATACTCGGAGGTGACATCGATGGATAACAAGATCGCCGAGACCAAGATACCGCCCATCAGGAACGGCACCGTCATCGATCACATCGCCAGCGGTCAGGCTCTCAACGTCCTTAAGATACTGGGGGTCAACGAGCATAACATCGACTCGGTGATAAGCATCGGCATGCACGTCCTGTCTACCAAGACCCAAGGATGGAAGGACGTGATAAAGGTGGAGGACAGGGAACTCGACCATGTGACGGTGGGGAAGATAGCGCTTATCGCGCCGGACGCGACGATATCCATCATAAGGGATTATTACGTGGCAGAGAAGTTCAAGGTCAGGCTGGACGACCATATCATAGGGCTGGCCAAATGCAGCAACCCCAACTGCATCACCAACAGGGGGGAGCCCGTCATTCCGGAATTCATAGTGGGAGAGCGCAACCCCCCTAAGCTCAGATGCGTCTACTGCGACAGGATATTGACAAACATCTCTGAGAACCTCTTGTGACATGAAGATCATTATAGTCACCGGGATGCCGGGAGCCGGCAAAGAAGAGTTCCTTTCGGTCGCAGGTTCGATGGGGATCCCGTTCGCGCGTATGGGGGATGCGGTAAGGGAAGCGTATCCGTCGTCGCCGGAATGCGGCATGGGATTGAGCGTAGGGCAGTTCGCAAGTGCGGAAAGAGAACGGCACGGAAAGAACATCTGGGCAAAACGGACCATCGAGCGTATGAGCGGCGGCCTGTTCCTTGTGGACGGTTGCAGGAGCATGGACGAGGTCAGGTCCTTCAAAGAGCTCAGCGGGAACGTCCGGATAATAGGGATACACTCCCCTCCTGAAGTAAGATACGAAAGGCTCGTGAAAAGAGGGAGGGAGGACGCCCCCCAAAGCAGGACGGAATTCAGCGAAAGGGACTCCAGAGAGATATCATGGGGATTGGCCGAGGTCATTGCCCTGTCCGACATAATGATCATCAACGATTCAAGCCTCGGTGAGTTCCGTTCCGCATCCGAAAGGATACTGAAGGAGTTCAGATGAGGTTCACGACCATGCGTCTCTGCGGCGGAGAGGCCCTGATGGCGATATCGGCGGACGACCTCGATCTTGATATCGGCAAGGTCTCCGCCGTTCTGGAGGGAATGGGATGCACCATCAGACAGAAGGATGATATGATGGTCATCTTGGACTGGGAGGGACTGGAGACAACGATATACCCCCAGGGCAAGGTGATGTTCTTCCCCCTGAAGGACCGTTCATTGTGCATCAGATACGCAACGGATATCCTCGAGAAGCTGATCTGAGCTCCACCTTACTTTTATATCCTTATTACGTATGTCCCCTTCATGGAATTAATTACCCAGATGATACTTTCTGGCATATTGTCGGCGGCCTTGTCGATAGTTGCCTATAAGTTCAGGATGCTGACGTCCTCAGGGGCGATAGCGTCGTTCTTGGTCGGGTACGTTGTGGGTGTGTTCGGTTCCGTCTATTGGCTGATACTCCTTGTCGCCTTCACGCTTGTCGGTCTTGCCGCGACGAAGATGAACATCAGCGACAAAAAACAATACGGTCTGCAGGAAGGCGATTTCGGAGAGAGAACGCATAAGAACGTTCTGGGGGTGGGTTTCCCGGCATGCCTGTTCGCATTCCTCTACGGATTCATGCATTTATATTTTAACAAGGAGTACGACCTGGCGATGACCGCTGCGTTCATAACCGTCCTCTCGGTCGCCGCTGCGGACACGGTTGCGAGCGAAATAGGGATCAGGGACAGGAAGGTTTGGCTCATAACGACCTTTGAAAGAGTTAAACGCGGGACGGACGGAGGAGTGTCCGTACTCGGGACGCTGTCATCCATTGCGGCAGCGGCGTTCACAAGCATTGTGGGGTGGCTGCTCATCTTCGGCGGCCTGGGCGCCGACGGCATCTACATCCTAGTACCGATAACGATGGGCATCGCCGGGAGCTTGATCGACAGCGTGCTCGGCGCGACCCTTGAGAGAAAGGGAAGGATCACGAAATACACCAACAACTCCGTCAGCGCGCTTGCCGCCGCATGGCTCGGAGTGGCCATCATCCTGTTCCTCTGATGTATACCCGAAACTAGTTCTGAGTTTTTCTGACGGCCCATAATGCCGTTTATTTCTCCGAGAAAAAGGCAGGCGGAGTGCGATGGGTCTCCACTTGCATTGGCAATATTGCAATGGTTTTATGCTGAGTGCCATATTTCTGCCTAATAAGTGATTTAAAAGACCAATGGCAGGAGGAATTACACAAAGGGCGATATTCATCAGATGCTGTATGCAACATAATTGCGCTCAATTTTTATTAGATCATCCTTTGTCAGTAAACCCGCATCATATGCCTCTTGCAGACTGTGGAAATTTCCGTCTTCCCAAACTAGAATTCTGTTTGAATTTCCATAGTAGAACGTTACTCCACCTACGGTCTCGCTGCCTGTTGCAGTAAGATATCTGCTCAAACTATAGTCCATCATTACCGCTACGCAGCCATCATATATTCCGCAACATCCAAGGAGCCACACATCGTCCGCCGTCGCATCGGGGTTGATATGCTTTACGTGAAAATCCAAATAATCTTGTTTTATCTTCATTTCTACGTCTTTACCCAATGGCGTAGGTTGGTCCCATTCCATCTGGTCACTATCCTGCGTATTGTCACTCTCCTGTGTGTAAATCGCTGCTATGGCAATGGCGGCGACAACCGTTATTAAAACTAGCGAAAAGATCAATATTGTAAACTTATTCATAATAACTTTTCACATCCTGCTGAATTTCCGGTAAATTTACATGATATCGACCATATATATCATCGACCGATGCGAATTTCACACATATGCGTGAAATGTGTAGATCACGTAAATATCCAAAAAAATTGGAAGAGGGCATCGCCCCCTGTTTATCCTTAAAGTTTACAAAGTTTCAGGAGAGAATCCCACTTCTTGTCCACATCCGCCTGCATGCTCTCAACGACGGGCGCCCACTTCTCCTCTTTGAGGTGGCTGAATCTGCCCTGGGAGTTGATCCACTCGGTTATCGGCTTCTTCTCCGCCTTGCCGTCGGCTATCCTCTGGCTTTCCGCTGACAGCGTATAATCGGTGCCGTTCTCTACCTCATAGAGAGGCCAGACGCAGGTCTCGACCGCAAGTCTCGATATCGCGATGGTCTCGTCTGAGGGGAATCTCCAGCCTCTCGGACACGGCGTTATCGCGTTGATGAACGAAGGCCCGGACAGACTGAACGCCTTCTGCGCCTTCTGGACCATGTCCCTCCACGCGTGGGGCGCGGCCTGGGCGGCGAACGGTATCCCGTGGGCGGCCATTATTCGGGTCATGTCCTTGGGGAACTCCTTCTTCCCGGGCATGACGCTGCCGGCCCAGGATGTCGTCGTGGACGCTCCTTTACCGGTCGCGCTCGACCTCTGGATGCCTGTGTTCATGTACGCTTCGTTGTTGAAACAGACATAAAGCATGCTGTGGCCCCTCTCCATTGCGCCCGACAGCGCCTGGATACCGATGTCGTATGTTCCTCCGTCCCCGGCAAAGGTCACGAACTTTATGTCCTCTTTCACTTTGCCCTGTCTCTTAAGGGATTGGTATGCGGACTCCACCCCGGCGCACGTTGCCGCCCCGTTGCCGAACGCGGTGTGTATGTACGGAGTGTTCCACGAGGTGTACGGGAATATCGTCGTCGATACCTCGAAGCACCCTGTGGCGCATGACACCACGACGTCCTTGTCCGTCCCCATAAGTATCTGTTTTGCGATTATCGATTCCGAGCATCCGGCGCACAGCCTGTGGCCGCTTGCCAGCCTGACCGGTATCTTGCTTAGGTCCTTCAATGCCAATGAGCTCATTCTTTCACCCCCAGGAAGTTTATCCTCTTTGCCTTCCCTCCGGCCACGTCCTTGAACATCGACACGAAGTCGGAGACCATTGTGTCCACTCCTCCGAGACCGAATACGTAGTTGTACATCTTCGGCATGGATTCGTTCTCCAGGGCCGCAGCGACGACCTCGGGGAACATCGGACCGTATGCTCCGATGCTCAGGTGCTTGTCCATGACAATGACCGTCTTCTTCCCTTTCATGAGTTTTGCCAGCCCTTCGATCGGCCAGGGTCTGAAAAGACGGGGCATCGCCGCTCCGACCTTCAATCCTTCCTTGCGGAGCTGGTCGATCGCTTCCTTCATGGTCCCGAATGACGATCCAAGAACAATCGCGATGCATTCCGCGTCCTCGCACTTGTATTCTTCAATAATGTTGTATCTTCTGCCGGAGATCTTCTCGAACTCCTTGAATGCATTCTCCGTTACTTCGAACGCATTGTCCATCGCCACGACCGACTGGTATTTGTGGGCGAAGTAGAACATCGGTCCGTCCAGAAGGTTGTGGGATATGGGGTTCTTCACATCCAGAAGCGGATAGATCGGCTTGTACTCTCCGACGAATTTCCTGACGGCCTCGTTGTCGAGGGGGGATATCCTTTCTATTGCGTGTGTGAGTATGAACCCGTCGAGGTTGACGAGTCCGGGGAGCTGGACATTGGGGTGCTCGGTTATCCTGGGGGCGATCACCGACATGTCATACGCCTCCTGGACATTCTCCGCGAACAGCGATATCCACCCGCAGTCCCTCGCCGACATGACGTCGCCGTGGTCATTGTGGATGTCTATTGGTCCGCTGACCGCTCTGTTCGCGACCGCCATTATCAGCGGGACCCTCATGGCCGCCGCTATCGGCATCATCTCCCACATGTAGGCCAGACCCTGCGACGCCGTCGCCGTGAACGTTCTGGCTCCGGCGGATGCGGATGTGGTGCACAGCGTAAGGGCGCTGTGCTCGGATTCGACGCAGACGAACTCCGTCGACACTTCCCCGTTCGCTACGTACTCGGCGAACTTCTCGACTATTATGGTCTGAGGCGTGATGGGGTATGCGGCGCAGACGTCGGGATCTATCTGTTTCCACGCAAGCGCGACCGCCGCGTCTCCGTTTATTGCGATATGGTTGCTCATGATCACTCCTCCTTCATCGTTATTATCTTCTTGGGGCAGACCTTCGCACAGATACCGCAGCCCTTGCAGTGGGACATCTTTATCCCTATGAATTTGCCGTCCTCCACGATTATGCTGTTATCGGGACAGTACACCCAGCAGGTGAGACAGTCTATGCATTCGCTTTTGTTCACAACGGGAACGGAACTTCTCCAGTCCCCTGTGTGGAATTTCTCGGAACTTCCGGGTTCGATCACGCGGTCTCCGATCACCATGTCCTTGTAGTTAGCTATGTTGGCCATCACTGCACCTCCTCAAATGCTCTCTTGAGCGCTTTCAGGTTCTGCTCTATCGCCTTTTCCTGAAGCTTACCCTCGAATTTTGTTCTGATATGGCTCTCCAACGCCTCGTAGCGGATGATCGGCCTTACTTTTACCAAAGCACCGAGCATTGAGGTATTGACCATGGGGCGGCCTATCTCTTCCAGAGATATCTTCGTCGCGTCCACGGCATGACATTCTGCGTTCGTGCCTATGGCCTTCTGAAGATCGGACGAAGAACCGGAGTAATTCGCGATTATCGTCCCTCCGCTCTTGAGGCCTTTCCCGACGTCTACCTTGCCTATCAGCGTCGGGTCGATCACTATGACAATGTCGGGATCATAGACCTGTGTGTGGATCCTTATAGGGCTTTCCGATATCCTTGCAAATGCTTTTATCGGGGCCCCCATTCTTTCCGGTCCGAACTCCGGGAAAGCCTTGACGTATTTCCCGGCGTTGATGGACACCTCGGCGAGTATCTCGTTTGCCGTGACCACGCCTTGACCCCCTCTTCCGTGCCAACATATTTCTGTATCCATGTTGAATCAACAAAAATACCGAATACCTGTATCTGATTTAAATCATACGTTCATTGCCGAAGAAGCAAAGAAGTGATTTACTTTGCTTTTGACCTTTATCGCATTTTTTTCCAATAATTATACGAATCATGCTTAATTTTTTTCGAATTTCGAATTAATTCGAGACCGCGCCGTACGACCTCGTAGTTTTGTAGTTACCAAAAAATTGGTTGGCTCAAAAAAAGATATTATAATAAAACCGATACCGTTACTCAGTTGTAGGGCAACGGTCCTGCGCTGAAAAACTCCTTACAAGAGTGTAATTGCCATGGACAAGAAGATAGTGGATATCAACGAACTGCGCGTGGATGACTTACCTTATGTCGGCGGAAAAGGAGCGAACCTCGGCGAGCTCACCTCCGCCGGTTTCCCGGTCCCCGGGGCATTCGTTCTTACGACCGTTGCCTATGATCATTTCCTAGAAAGAAGCGGGATCTCAAAAGACATAGAAAAGGAGCTCAAAGGCATAGACAGGTCCTCGGACCAGAGCCTCACCGATGCTTCCAAACGGATCAGGGCTCTGTTCGAGACCTGCGGAATACCTGACGACCTGAAAAAAGAGATAGCCTCCAGCTACAGGCTGATAGTCCCCAAGGGTGAGATCGGTTTCGTGGCCGTAAGATCAAGCGCGACGGCCGAGGACCTCCCGGACGCAAGCTTCGCGGGCCAGCAGGAGACATACCTGAACGTTGAGAGCGAGGATAGCCTGTTCGATAAAATAAGGAAATGCTGGTCCTCCCTGTTCACGGCCAGAGCGATAGCCTACAGAGAGAAGCAGGGATTTGTCCACAGCGCCGTGAAGATCGCCGTCGTCATACAGAAGATGGTCAACTCCGAGGTGTCCGGGATAATGTTCACCGTGGATCCCCACAGCGGGGCAAAGAACATCATCATCGAGGGCGGATACGGCCTCGGCGAGGCAATCGTCGGAGGGGAAGTGACCCCCGACACATACGTCATCGACAAATCAAAGATGACCATAACCAAGAAAAGGATATCCAGCCAGAAGTGGAAATATGTCAGAGGGCCGGACGGAGGGTGCCTGAAGGAAGACGTTCACAACGGCGATGACAAAAAACAGAAGATGGAGGACGCCCGCATACTGGAGATGGCGGAGATCGGCCGCCAGGTGGAGATACACTATCAGAAGCCCATGGATATAGAATGGTGCATCGAAGGGGGCAAAGCGTACCTTGTGCAGGCGAGGCCCATAACGGCCGTCGGAAACTCCGGAACCAAAGGAGAGAACGACGCCTCCAGCGAGGACATACTCCTCACCGGGCTCGGCGCAAGCCCTGGTTTCGCCACAGGAACGGTCAGAATATACGAAGAATCCATGAGCCTTGATGTGGTGAAGGACGGGGATGTCCTCGTCACGAAGATGACAATGCCGGACATGGTCCCCGCCATGAGCAGGTCCGCCGCGATCGTCACCGACGAGGGCGGGATGACCTGCCACGCCGCGATAATATCAAGGGAATTGGGAACGCCCTGCGTCGTAGGGACGGGGAGCGCGACCGAGGTCCTGAAGGACGGGGATACGATAACGGTCGACGGAACCACCGGCACCGTATACAGAGGCGCGATAAAGAAGAAAGAGGAATCCGGCGGCCAGACCGCGGACGTGATCTCGGCGGAGTTCGTCCCCATCACGGGGACCAAGGTCATGGTGAACATGAGCATGCCTTCGAAGGCCGATGAGATCGCGAAACTTCCATGCGACGGCGTCGGCCTTATGAGAAGCGAATTCCTTTTCACAAATTACATTGGAGAGCACCCCTGCGCCGTCATAGACGAGGGAAGATCGGAAGAACTGATCGACAAACTTGCGGAAGGCATGTCGAAGGTCGCGAGGGCATTTTACCCCAGGCCGATAATCCTAAGAACATCGGACTTCAAGACGAACGAGTACCGCGACATGAAAGGCGGCGTTGACTACGAACCGAACGAAGAGAACCCGATGATAGGATGGAGGGGATGCTCGAGGTACATATCCGAGAATTACAGGGAAGCGTTCATGTGCGAACTCAGAGCAATAAAAAAGGTCCGCGACGAGCTCGGACTGAAGAACCTGCACGTGATGCTGCCTTTCGTCAGGACGATATTCGAGGTCGAGGACATCATCGCCATGATGAACAGCGTCGGCCTGAGAAGGAGTCTGGACTTCAAACTATACTTCATGGCGGAGATTCCCGTCAATATCTTCATGGCCGAGGAGTTCTGCAAGTACTGCGACGCGTTCTCAATCGGGTCCAACGATCTTACCCAGCTCATACTGGGATGCGACCGCGACTCCGATATACTGGGACGCATGGGCTACTTCGACGAGAGGAACCCCGGCGTGAAGGCTGCGATATCCCAGCTGATCAAGATCGCTCACAAGAACGGAAAGACCGTCGGAATATGCGGACAGGGTCCTTCGGTATACCCGGAGTTCGCAGAGTTCCTCGTTGAGGAAGGGATAGATTCAATCTCGCTCAACCCGGACACTTTCGTGAAGACCAAGAGGAACATAGCGTCGGCCGAGCAGAAGATATTGCTGAAAGGTCTCAGGGAGCTTAACGAGAAGCAGTGATCAGTGATCAGGGCTATTAGCATCCGACCCGCTGATGAGTCTCTCATTCAGGCCGTTGGCCTGCTCCTGCGGGAGCAGCATGGTCGTTACTTCCATGAACGGGTGCTTAGACCCGTCTATTATTCTTATATCGCCGAGGGTCTTGAGGCCCCACTTCTCCGCCGTCTTCTCCAGCCCGAGCTTGGCGTTAAGATCGTTCGGCTCAAGCACGATCGCGTTGAAAGTACCGAGACCCAGCTTCTGTGCGGCCAGGATCCTGTGGTGGCCGTCGACCACCAGGTACCCGTTCCTCCTTTTTATCACGATGAGGGGTTCGTTCAGCCCTCTTTTGATCTCATACTGACGGCCGATAAGCTCGTCCATGTAGACCTCCTTCTGGGTTGGTATGAGCTCGCTTATCGGAACCTCCTGATTGGATATCTTGAGTCTTATCCCGTTCTGCTGTTCCAGCAGGTTCTTCACAGACATCACTTTGGCCGGCCTCGATCTTTCTATCTGGGACCTCACCACGTCTATGTTTGAAATGATACCGACTATCTTCCTTTCCTCGTCCACCACCGGCAGGTTCCTGAGTCCGTATCTGAAAAGTATCCTGGTGGCGTCCTCGATCGACATGGACGGAATGGCACAGAGGGTCCCGCGGTTCATTATCTCCCTCATCTTAGCGTCCGGCCTGTCCATGACCCTTAGCAGCTCCTTCGCCGTGACATATCCGAGCAAGTACTCGTTCTCCACTATAGGGAAGCCGTGGAAACTCGATTTGATTATCTTTTCCCTGACCTGCCTGACGGTCATGTCCGGTGTCACTGTCTGGACGTCCCTTATCATATAGTCTGCGACTGTCGGCGACGGCATCTTATCGGTACCCTATCTTACAGGAGAATGAAAAACCCTTTGCTTTGACGGACATGCGCGTCATATTCAGGAACAAAGGACATCTTGCGGAATAACGTACGATATCAAACGTTTCGACTTGACGCGGTCGTCGATGCGATCGAAGGTCGCCGCAAACGGTCTGGTCCTTTGACGAGAACGCAAACCGCCTGTCGGATCCGGCATAGTTATGACTGTGATACAAATTATTCCTATGGAAAATGTGGTAAAATTGCTAATTATTCGTGTGGAAAATGTGTGCCAGCAAAAATACCAATAAGCAGAACACAATTTATGTTCATAAAAAGGCTTGCAAATGGCGACTTCTGAAATTGAAGAACAGCAGGGCCCGCAAACCTCCGCTGCTTGAAAGCGTAAGACAATGCGGTAAGACGTATATACTCAGAGAATTCGGAGAACGGGAATACGAGGATGTCGCCTACTTCACATTCTTGGACGACCCCGTCATCTACAACATATTCCAGACGGGTCTCAAACCGAAAGGATGCCCGAAGTTTTACCATTGGGTCGAATATAATTATATACATTGAACATGTTACGAAATAGCACTAAATATATGATTCGTAATATGGGGGAAAATAATGAATGTTAAAATCATTTTACTGGTCTCGGTTCTGATCACATTTTCTGGAATGTCGGTGATCGCGTTCGACGATGTCTCCGACGGTGCTGATCCTGCTGATGCAATAACCGATGGCACCGGGGATGCCGAACCTGTAAAGTACATAGCGGCACTGGGTTATGCTCCGGCGCTTACTGTTGCAATGGTGGGCGAGATCGACAAGATAATCGCCGTTACCACATATTCAACATATGAATACACAAAGGACGAACGTTTGAAGGATCTTCACGCAAAGGACGTAGGAAGCATATATTCTGCTATCAACAACGATTATGTTCTGACTTGGCTCCTCCAGTGGGCAGAAGCCAATAACGTTGACAAGAACGACATAGGCATAATACTGACAGGATATCCTAACGCAATAGTCCTGGGTAATGTGCTCTCTTCGTTTGGGTTCAATAATGTGTTGGCATATAACAACATAACTGAATGGGATGATATCATCGATTGTGTGAAGAAAATATCGATAATGGCAACCGGAGAAATATCCTCTGTTGTGGAAGATATGGAACTCGTGAAGGCTACTATCGATAAGGGACTGGAAGGAATCACAGAAAAAAGGAAGGGGCTTGCAGTATGGTACAGCACAGCCAACGGAGAATATCAGGTAAATAACACCGGGTCCATCTCTGTTTCATTGATCGAGGCTGCGGGAGGAATAAACATCGCATATAATCCCTCTATCAGCGGCCAAAGATACGGCGATGTCACAACTGTAATTCAAATGGCAGAAGCGAACCCGGACATGGTGATATTCATTGCCAACCAAAGTGTGTCTAACTTCAGATCAGCGGCGCTTCCTCAAAACAGTGACGTTACTGTCATTGCGGTGAATCCTAACTGGAACAACTATGCTCCTGATGCCGCCGAAGGGCTTTGGGCTTTCGCTTCCGCACTGTATCCGGACCTGTTCGAAGGGGATGTTCAAATTATAGATGATGAACAGTCTAATCCTGATCTGCTTCTTTATGCAGCGGCCGGAATTATGGTAACGATGGTCATTATAGGATTGGCATACTTTTTCATGAGGAAACCGTAAGCCAATTAAACAAGGGGGATCATCCCCCACCATTCTTATTCAAGGGCATATTTATGATATCAGGCGTCGGGAAAAAGAAAAAGTTAATTCTTATCATAATTGCACTTGCCGCAATATTGTTCTTATCAGTACTTCTGGATCTCACTTGGGCCGCCTACCATTTGTCACTGCGGGATGTGTGGGATGTCCTGATGGGCAACGGCACTGGCGCGAACAACCTAATTGTCAAAGAGGTCAATGCTCCAAGGGTCATATTCGGTGTCTTCGTAGGAGCCGGCTTAGGAGTAACAGGCGGTGTGATGCAGGCGGTCTTTAGGAATCCTTTGGCATCGCCCTATCTTCTTGGATTATCTTCCGGAGCTTCGTTGGGTGCTGCTATTGCGATCTTATTCTCGGTGCCTTTCATTCCCCTTGCAATAGTCCAACCCACACTGGCATTCGTATTCTGTCTCGGAACAATGTTCCTTGTTTACATGCTTGCCAGAGGCGGGGGCAGCATCAGGACTGAGACGCTGATACTTGCCGGCGTAGCAGTATCATCATTGATCGCTGCAGCAGTATCATTCCTGACATATATTGCACCAAGCGAAAAGATGGGAGATATCGTCTTCTGGACCATGGGCAGCCTTGGCAAGGTCACCTGGGAGGAGATGGCATTTGCGATACCCATAATTGTTGCGGGGATCATCCTTATGCTTACACAGATGAAGAACCTCAACGCCATGATGCTTGGAGACAATCACGCTATGGACCTTGGGGTCGATGTAAAAAAAGTCAGACTTTTCCTTCTGATAGTATCATCTCTTGTTGTCGCGGCAGCAGTAGCATTCGTCGGAGCGATAGGTTTTATCGGGTTGGTCATACCGCATATATTCAGGCTTCTGCTCGGACCGGACAACCGTTTGATCTTACCGTTAAGCACATTCGGAGGTGCAGGCTTCATACTGTTATGTGACTCTGTGGCACATGCTGTCTCCCCGGTCGTGACGACGTTACCGGTAGGCGTCGTAACGGCATTCATCGGTGCTCCGTTCTTCATTTACCTTTTATCAAGAAAAAGAAACGAGGTGGGATGGTGAGCCTCCTCAATATCGATTCTTTATCATACAAATATAATGAGAAAGTAGTGCTCGATCAGATAACGCTTGGCATAAAGGGCGGAGAGGTGATAGGAATACTGGGGCCGAACGGCTGCGGTAAAACAACGTTGCTGAAAAATCTGAACAGGAACCTAAAACCACATGGCGGATGCGTCATGATAGACGAAACCGACATAGATGACATCTCAAAGAGAGAGATCGCACAGAGCATAGCGGCGGTTCCTCAATCCAATGAGATAAGATTTGCCTTCACTGTCAGGGAAATAGTAACAATGGGCAGAATGCCCTTCCAGGAACCATTCCGCGGAGAGACCACGGACGATCTCAGGATAATTGAAAAGGCAATGGAAGAGACCGGCTTAACGGAGTTTGCCGAGAGATACATAAACACACTGAGCGGAGGAGAGAGGCAGCGCGCGATAATAGCCAGGGCGATAACCCAGACTCCGAAGATAATACTGATGGACGAGCCGACCCTGCATCTTGACATCAACATGCAGTTCGAGGTCCTGGATCTCATCCGGGACCTTTCGAAGGAGAACGGCCTTGCCGTGGTTATCGTATCTCACGACCTTCCCATGGTGACGAGGTACTGCGACCGCATAGTGCTCATCCACGATCACAAAGTGTTTGCGATGGGAACTCCGGAAGAGGTTCTCACCAAAGAGAACATGAGGATCGTGTTCAACGTCGACGCCGAACTGGAGAAGGATCCCCGCACCGGGAAGAACACAGTGCGCCTTTTCGGGTCATGCAAATAATGGGAATCTGGCATTCCGTTCGGTGATAAAAGAACCATTAAATATTATCTCTTATTATCAGGGCATACTGCCCTGGTAGTGTAGTGGCCTATCATGAAGCCCTGTCGAGGCTTCGACTCGGATTCGAATTCCGGCCAGGGCGCTCATTGTTCTGATTTCATATTGCAATCGTCGAAGCGTACATACCAAAAATTCTTTTTATCATGTGCGTTACCTATTATCATGCGATGGATGCTCAGAAGCAAGATCCATAGAGCGACGGTCACAGATACCCGGCTAGATTACGAAGGCAGTATCACTATAGACGGGGAACTTTTGGAGAGGGCCGGAATATGGGTGGGGGAGAAGGTCACCATAGCAAACGTCAACAACGGCGCGCGCTTCGAGACCTATGTCTTCAAAGGCGACAAGAGCACCGGCACGGTGGCGATTAACGGTGCCGCCGCCAGACTTTGCGAGAAAGGCGACAAGATCATAATCATGGGGTATGAGCTGACCTCGGAACCTATCGGCTCAAAGGTGATCCTTGTCGACGACAACAACAAAATAATCAAGGAATTCGTGTATTGATGTACCGAATATTCTCAGACGGAGGATCGCGGGGCAACCCAGGCCCTTCCGCTTATGCGATAGTTGTCACCAAAGATGACAAGATCATTCACCAGCATTCCGAGTTCCTGGGTATCAGGACCAACAACTACGCCGAATACCGAGGGCTGATAGCGGGTCTGGCTAAAGCCATAGAACTGGGAGCCGAACGCGCGGAGTTCGTGATGGACTCCGAGCTCGTGATCAAACAGATGACCGGCGAGTACGAGATCAGGAGCGGCAGCATCAAAGGCCTGTACCTCGACGCGATGGCCCTCTCGTCGATGATCCCCGATATCACTTTCAAAAACGTACGGCGTTCCGAGATGCTCATACCGATGGCCGACGCCTTAGTGAACAAAGAGCTGGATACGCATCAGTGACCGCGTATCGCTGCTGGAAGATCTGCAACTTTGATAAGTCTCTGTTCGCCTGATGTCATATCCCTCAGCGTGACGGAACCGCTCTTCATCTCTTCGCCGCCGACTATCACGACGAACTTTGAGCCCACCGAAGAGGCATGTTTCATCGCTTTGGCCATTTTCCTGTCCGCAAGGTCTATGTCCGCCGATATCCCGCTCCTTCTGAGCATTCCGACCGTCTCGAACGCTTTCAGTTTCATATCATCGGACACAGCGATCACGTATGCGTCCATTTTATTTGTCGGGTGGACCGCACCCTCTTTCTCAAGTGCCAGAAGGACCCTGTCGAACCCTATCGCAAACCCGGTTGAGAACACTTTCTCACCGCCGAACAGTTCTGACAAAGTGTACGACCCGCCGCCGCATATCTGTTTCTCAGCACCCAATACGGGCGCCTCTATCTCAAAGACCATCCCTGTGTAATAGTCCAGACCGCGCACCACTCCCAAATCTATCTCCGGGGCGTCTGTGCCCATCGCTGACAGATAACCCAGGACCTCCTTCAGATACTCTGATTCTTCGCCGTCGATCTTGCTCAGTACCTCGGCGCCTCCGGTTGTGCCGGTAAGCTCGAATAAGAGTTCCGCTTCCTCTCTGGACACGCCGGCGGTCTCCATGAGGGGCCAGGCCTCCTCATACATTTTCTTATCGAGTTTTTGAAGTATCTCCGGCATTTCGTCTTCCGGGATCCTTGCTTTCAAGAGCTGCTTCCTCAGCACCCCTATATGGCCTATTCTCGCCTTGTATCCCTTAAGACCCAGCGCTTTCACCATCTCCAATGCGGCGGCGATCACCTCCGCATCCGTCTGCGGGGTTGCGGTACCGATGATCTCCGCGCCGAATTGGAAGAATTCCCTGTATCTTCCGCTCTGAGGCCTTTCATATCTGAAACATTGGCCGAAATAAAATATCTTGATCGGTTTTGGGTCATTGCTCATGTTGTTGACGAACGATCTTATCGCCGGTGCCGTCATCTCCGGTCTGAGGGCCAGGTCCCTATCGCCTTTGTCTTTGAAAGCGTAAAGCTCGTTGAGTATGTTCGGTCCAGACCTCAGAATGAAAAGCTCCGCCTCTTCGAAGATGGGGGTCTGTATCTCCCTGAACCCGGCTCTTTGAGCGATCTGCCTCAGGACACCCTCGTAGAATCTTCTCCTTTCCATCTCGTCCGGAAGGAAATCCCTTGTGCCTCTGGGGCTCTGCATCATAATCGGACCGATGGTTTGAGAATATATTAGATTGTTGTTGCGGATTCCATTCAGGAAAAAATGATCCTTTCACCTTTTCACAATTATCGAGAGGATGTCCTCATCCTCCACCACATGGTCCAGCCCCACGGTCTGGCCGGGGAACTTGGCGCTCCTGCCCCAGACCATGGCATACCTGAAATTGTTCCTGAAGTCCCTGTGGATCACTTCGCAGATGTCCCCTACGTTATTGCCTCTCTTGACTATCAACGGCTCTATGAGGTCCGCTTCCTTACCCTGCGGTTTGAGGTATATGCGGATCATCTCGATCGTGTCGTAAAGCGTCTGCTTGAGCTCTTCTATCCCGTATCCCGTTGCGGCGGATATCGGCACCGTGGTGTAATTCGGATACAGTGCCAGCGCAGCCTCCAGCTCCCCCGGCTTCGCCAGGTCCACCTTGTTTATCGCCACCACGCATTTGACATAAACGCGGTTCCCTGCAAGAACGTCAAGCATCTCCTCCACGTCGATATCATCCCTCACTACTATGGTGGCGTTGATGTGTCCGTACGCAATGGCCATGTCCTTTATGGTCTCCGGGTCGATCTTGGTGAGTTTGACCGTCGGTTTAACAAGGATCCCTCCCTGCGACGAACCCGATATTACGACATCCGGCTTGGTCTGGTTCATCCTTATGGCCGCGTTGTACAGTTCCTTCCTAAGAATATCCATCTTTGGGTTGAAGATGTCCACGACCAGCAGGATGACGTCCGACGCCCTTGCCGCGGCAATGACCTCTCTTCCTCTGCCTTTGCCTCTCGATGCGTCCTTTATCAGCCCGGGCATATCAAGTATCTGGATCTTCGCGTGGTTGTATTCGAGCACTCCGGGAACGATATCCAGCGTCGTGAAGTGGTATGCGCCCACTTCCGACTTGGCCCCCGTCAGCTGATTCAGGAGGGTGGACTTTCCCACGGACGGGAACCCCACGAGGGCGACCGTAGCATCGCCGGCCTTCTTGACATAGAATCCTTTGGTAGGCCCTTTGGAGGACCTTCTCTTCTCATCTTCGGCGGTAAGGCGCGCTATCTTCGCCTTCAGCTTTCCGATGTGGGCCTCCGTGGCTTTATTGTATTTGGTGTTGGATATCTGCTCCTCCAACTCCTTTATCTGTTCCTCGATGGTCGCCACTGTGCACTCCGATTGCGTGATATGTAACAACTATAATTATGCTTTATTGAATTATCCGCTGCAGAACGGCCTTTACGCCCGATAGTTTTTAATCAGTTCATTGTTTGGGCCTCTGCATGAACAATGCCGCAGGTACAAAGACCATGAATCTGAAATGGTTCGGCACCTTAACGCTCAGACAGATACTGGGGCTGATCGCAGCGTTCGTTTTCGCTCTCGCTCTGACGCTGGTCGGGTTCGGATACTCATGCATGTGCTTCGGGATGCTGCTGATCGCAGTCATACTGTACATGCTGCCCCGCACGTTCGGGGTGGAGAATATCAAGCTTATGACGCTGGTCGGGGTCTTGTTCACGGCGGCAGCGGTCCTGATAGGCGGGTTCGTCACGGCGCCCGGCCTTGTGGATGCAAATCAGGGGGACCCTCCGGATAACGAATATTTCATCGATGTGGAATATACTTATACAGCGGGCGGGGTCGAGATAGAGGCCGTCCTCCTTAAGGACATAGGTACCGGCGAGGTCTTCTTCAAATACATAGCGGTAACAAGCATCGGGCTCGGAATGGCAGTGGATATCGCCGCCACCTTAGACGGCGATTCCATGGCGAGCGCCCACATGGACGTGGCCGGCAGTTTGGTTAGCGGCAGCGTATCGTTGGACAGCGACAGACTCTACTTAGGGTATCTTATGGTGGTGGAGACCGACGCCTCCGGTGAAGAATCTACCGTCGAAAATTCCGCTACATCGGCGCGTTTCCTGACCGGAGCATATGACGGAGATCTGACTCCGTTGTGCCTGTTAGGCTGCTTCGTCGGAACGCTCTACATAACGATCGTCTTCTTCCTGATAATGGTCTTCTCGAACTTCATGAGAGTGAGGGTGGAAAAGACCAGAGAGAGGATGGAGAAAGAAGGAAGGCTCTACCCCCAAGGATACGGAAGATGCGATGAATGCGGCGCCATGGTCCTTCCGGGAGAAGTGAACTGCAGGAAGTGCGGCGCATATATCGACCGCCCGGACGAGATGAAACCTAAGAAGAAAGACTTCTTTGAATGCAGCGACTGCGGCGCGGAAGTTCCGATGGATGCTAAGACATGCCCCAAATGCGGGGCGGTGTTCGAAGAAGATGAATTCGAAGTCGTGCATTCGGACGGAACCGTGGAGATAACCGGAGAAACATTCGCGTGTCCGGAATGCGGGGCGGTCTCACCGGCGACCGCTACGTTCTGCGTAAAGTGCGGCGCGAAGTTCGGCAGAAAATAAACCTCTTACCATCATTTCTTCTGCTCCTGGCAACCGGCGGGGAAAGTTAGAATATTTTAACGCGGGTTTGAAGAAAGAATAATTGTTCAGCGCTGCCGTTCGACAACAAACTAAATAACTTTCCAGAAGATACAGTCTTGGATGCACTCGGAAAATATTGATGATTACGCCAGCGGGAACACGAACGCCCATAAGATGGCGGCTAAGCAGCAAGAGATATCGGTCACGGAGTTCTTCGAAAAGAACAAACATATCCTGGGGTTCGATTCCAGATCAAAGTCCCTTCTGATGGGGATCAAGGAGGCCGTGGATAACGCTCTGGACGCCTGTGAAGAGGCCGGGTTCCTGCCCGATATATTCGTACGGGTGGAACGTCTCCCGGAAGAGGAAGAATACCGGATAACCGTGGAGGATAACGGTCCGGGGATCATACACAAGATGATGCCCAACGTTTTCGGACGGCTCCTCTACGGCTCAAGATTCCACGCCCTCAGACAGTCGAGGGGGCAGCAGGGGATCGGGATCTCCGCCACCGTCATGTACGGGAACATCTCTACCGGCAAACCGGCGCATATCGAGTCCAAAATAGAGGGCGCGGATGAAGTGGCATGGAAAATGGATATCACCATAGATACGAAGACCAACCGCCCCATTGTCACCAACGACACCGCATTCACCTGGGAAGGAAAGGAGCACGGAACCAGGGTCGAATACACCACAAAAGGAAGATACATCACCGGCAAACAGTCGATATTCGAATACCTGCGGAACACCGCGATCGTCAACCCCCACGCAAGAGTGGAATTCCATGATCCGGAAGGGAAGAGGTACGTTTTTGAGAGAGCGACAGAACAGATGCCTCCCAAGTCAAAGGAGATCAAGCCCCACCCGGAGGGAATGGAGATCGGCGATCTGATGAAATATGCTCAGAACACTCAGCAGAAAACGGTCAACGCATTCCTGAAGAACGACTTTTCCAGGATAACGGACAGGATATCGGAGGAGATCCTTACCAAAGCGGGGATCGACCCCTCTGCGAAACCGCTGTCCCTTACCAGAGACCACTGCAAATCGATCATTAACGCGATCGCTCAAGTGAAGATAATGGCTCCGCCCACTGACTGTCTTTCCCCTATCGGGGACGCCCTGATAAAGAAGGGGCTGATGCACGTTCTGGATGGATTGAGGCCGGATTATTATGCCACGCCGGTCACGCGTCCTCCGAAATCGGTGAACGGGAATCCCTTCGTCGTGGAGGCTGGGATCGTCTACGGCGGTGAGATACCCTCGGACGAGCAGGTGACGATACTCAGGTTCGCGAACCGCGTCCCGCTGCTGTACCAGCAGGGGGCATGCACGATCACCAAGGCCCTATCGGAAGTGGACTGGAGAAGGTACGGACTAGAGCAGAGGGGCGGAAGGGGCATCCCCTTCGGCCCGGCGATAATACTCGTCCATGTCGCGTCCACAAAGGTGCCTTTCACATCAGAAGGCAAGGAAGCTGTGGCGTCCTTCGCCGAACTTCAGAATGAAATTGAGCAGGCGCTCAGGCTATGCGCCAGGAACCTTAAGAGCCATCTGAACAAGATGGAAAGGAAGTCAAAGACCAGCGCGAAGTTCGAGATCGTCCAGGAACTGATCCCCGCAATGGCGAAGAAGGCATCGTCAATGCTGGGAAGACCTATGCCCGACCTCAGCAGAACGATCAGCAAGATCATGAACGTGGTGTGGGTGGAATCCGGCACGAAGAAGGAGGGCAAGAATGCTCTCAACGTTACCTATACGATATACAACTACACAACGAACGAGCGCACGGTCAGACTTCATGCGCAGCTTCCCAAGGAATGCGTCAATCTGACCCTTTTCAGCAATCCGCATTTCATAGAGATGAACGACGAGGGCAAATCTACATGGGAGATCAGAGGGCTTCAGCCGTCCGCATCGCTCAAGATCCCGTTCGAACTGAAAGGCGAGCTGGCGGATACCTTCGACGCCGAAGATATCTACATCTCGGGCATAAACCCGGTCCTGGTCATGGGGGCCGAAGCGCTTCCGGGGGACTGGGGGATCAAAGGACTGGAAATAACGGAAAGCGACGACGTCCCCGTCGATGAGGAAGAGGACACAGAGGAGGCGGAAGACCTTGGCGACGAATGAAAGACAGAAGACGGCGATGAGCAACCTCACATCCATAGTCGGGAACATCTACGATCAGCTCGACGCCGGGGATGTGCCGGTCATGGAGCTCCCCCTCAGGTCAAAGAAGAATATAGAGTTCAATACCCAGCACAACGTTTGGACATACGGGGACCTTCGGACCACCCGTACCTCGAAAACGGTGCAGGGAGCTCAGATGATGCTGAGGACCATCTACACGGCGGACTTCATCAACGAGATGATACGCGACAACAAGTCATCCACTCTAAGGGAGATGTATTACATTTCCGAGGGATGGGAGCACGCAAAGTTCAACAGCCAGGATGAAAGCAACCTTTTGGCGGAAGACCTTGAGATCATCTCGAAATGTATGAGAGAGGATTTTAAATTAAGGCCGGAAGAGAGCGGCGCCCATGTCTACGGGAACCTGAACGTAAGCACCCTTACGAAAAAAGGAATGAAGAGGTTCAACTGCATGGACGATGTTGCTGAGACCGGATTCGCGGTACCTTACAATGTGGAAAAAGAGAACTTCGAGATCGTCGGCACCGATGCGAAATTCGTCATGGCTATCGAGACCGGCGGTATGTTCGCAAGACTCATCGAGAACGGGTTCCCGGAGAGGTACGGCGCCATCCTCGTGCACCTGAGCGGACAGCCCGCAAGAAGCACCAGGCGCCTGATCAAGAGGCTGAACGAAGAGCAGGGACTGCCGGTGACCGTGTTCACCGACGGCGACCCCTGGTCATTCAGGATATTCGCTTCTGTGGCCTACGGAGCGATTAAGACCGCTCACATCTCGGAGTATCTGGCGACTCCCACAGCGCAGTTCATCGGGATAACCGCATCAGACATCCTGAATTATGACCTACCAACAGATAAGCTCTCTGACAAGGACCTCGGAGCCCTGGCGGCGGAACTTTCCGACCCGAGGTTCAAAGATGAGTTCTGGGTCAATGAGATACAGGCCATGCAGGATATGAAGAAGAAGTCCGAACAGCAGGCGTTGGCCAAATACGGCCTCGACTTCGTTACGGACAACTATCTTCCGGAGAAACTCGGAGATATGGGCATCTTATGAGCCGTGTCTGGAAGCTTGGATGAACCTGTTTATCACGAACTGCTTGTCCATGCTGGCAAGGAACGGGCCCAGCCTCGGACCGGCCTCCTTTCCGATGAGCACCCGATAGATCACTTTGAATCCGGTCTTCAGCCCGATGGGGGACTCCTTTCCGGTGTCCGATATTATTTGGCTTATCGCCTCTGCCTCCCAGTTGGCGTCGTTCATTCTTTCCACCAGCTTCTGGAAGAACGCCTTGTCGCCCATCGTGAGTTCCGCTCCCTGGGGGATCGTCGGATACACCGAGAACTTCACCTGGTCGGGTGCGAATCCGTTGAGCCAGAATCTCACGCAGCCCACTCTTCTCCTGAGCCGCTTCATGTCCTCATCGCTTGCGCCAGACATATCTATGGTCCTGCCCAATACTTCCAGGACCCCTTCGAAATCGTCCGCCATCTGCGCCACGTTGACAAGGTGCCTGTACGGGATCTGCAGAGGCAGCTCTTTCGGGACGTGGTTATGCTGCGCTATCTCATACGCGCGGACGGAGTTCTCTTCCGCTTCTGTGTACCCGCCGGCGAAGAACAGCCTTTCCATCCTGTCGTGTTCGTCGGCCATGTCCAGAACCCCCAGCCCTGAATCGTAATCTATGGCTTTGTTGGGATTGACCCTCAGGAACAGATAGTTCAGGACCTCCGGCGGCGTCATGTTGATCGCATCCAGTCCGGATACGGAGGATCCCGTGGACTTATGCATCTGGCCCACGCCTTTAAGCTGAACGAACTCATAGTTGATGGGGTACGGTGCTTTGCCGCCGTATATCTCCTCCACGATCCTCTTGCCGGTATCGTATGACCCTCCGGCTGCCGCATGGTCCTTGCCGAACGGTTCGGCCGAGGTTCCGAATATCTTCCACTTTGCGGGCCATTCCAGCCTCCAGGTCAGTTTCCCGTCCCCTTTCCTTATATCTGCTGTGCCGCGGCATCCGCATGTGCAGGTGTACTCTATGGTCGGATACGAGTATGAATCAAATATCGGATTGGCGAATCTTCCGCACTCTTTACATATCGGAGCGTACGGCGCATAATCTCCCTTCGCTTCTTTCCCCGAAACCTCATGGAGTATCTTGATTATTTCCTCTCTCTTCTTGAAACAGGTATCTATGGCCTCGGCAAATGCTCCTTTCTCATAAAGCTCGTGGGTCCATATGACTTCGCAGTTCACTTCCAGCTGCTCTATGGCATCCAGGAATGGCTGTACGAAGTGGTGTGCGTAATTATTGTGTTTGCCGCAGGGACACGGTATGTTGCATATGGGTTTCCCCACGTGCTCATCATACCATTTGGGCAGGAAGTCGGCGCGCTTTTTCAGCTGATCAACGGAATCTATCAGATATATCAGGCGTACTTCCTTATCCAATCCCTCGACCGCGCTTCTTATCGATTCTCCGGTTATGGCCTCCCTCAGGCTCCCCACATGGATCGTGCCTGAAGGGCTGATGCCGTTGGCTATCAGCGGTTTCTCGAATGAATCGGCGATCTCTTTTGCGATTACGTCTGCCCAGTGCATTATGACCAGGCGTTGTAATATGCCATCCATAAAAGAGACTTTCGGTCATTTGTCCGACGATATCGTGTTTTTATAAGGGAGTATTCCCGTCCGACTCCGTTGCCATGCGGTTCTCTGATCTGGATTTGATCTCCTTTGATTCGAATACATCAAACAACAAAATTCCTGCAAAGGCTCCAACAAATATTGCATGCATGTTTGTCATCGCCAAACCATAATCCACCATGTCCCGATAGAAGATTATTACGAAAAGAACAGAAAGAAATAGAGGGATAGCATAGATTATGACCCTTGCTTTTTTCATGGCAGAGAATGCCTCTTTTCTACATGTTACATATTTACTTGAATAACGAAACGCAATGAGCATTAATGCTATCAATGCAAGAGCCAGGGCTGTCGCCATAGTCAAAATACTTAGGGGAACAATTGTTTCAAATGCTATCGAGACCGCCTCCTTATCGCGTAAATATTCCGTATCCGCTATATATAATGCCAAACGGCATATTAATGCCTGTTTACTCCGGGGTTCTTCTGAAATTTTCAGTGATGGTCTGGTCGGCAGCATTGGCTTGGGGGATGAACGCGCTCCTTCCGTGGGTCACCGTATGTTGACAGATCGGACGGGGTCCGATGACCTTTTCGTATCCCCGCGGGCGATTACAGTTTCAACGCCTCCTGAATAAGAGATAGGATGCATCTGATACAGTACGGGAACTTCACGGTAGGTTTTTATATGGATTCAGGATTCCATTATCAATGGCAAAGAAAGAAGACAGCGGATTCGCATCATCTGCGGGATTGATGAGGTACTTCGACACCGAAGATGACAGAGGGATCAAGATCAACCCCAAACTGGTCCTCGGCGCCGCCATAGCTTTTACGGTACTGATCTTGCTTCTGCCCGTGTTCTTCCCGGTCTGAGCTTGTCCCTTTTTTATCGGTCATAACTGACTCAAATCAGGTCATCCTGAGTAAGCTTGTACTCTGGCGGATACTCCTTTCTGAACGCCCGTGCGAACAGAGGCGGGGCGATTATTGTGGTGGCGACCGCCATCACTATCACAACTCCGTAGAGTTCCGAAGACATAGCGCCCGAAGCAAGACCTATCGCGGCGATGATGATCCCCACCTCTCCCCGGGGCACCATGCCGAACCCGATGATGTTCCTGGATCCTTTTGAAAGGCTCTTGTCCCCCCATACCGCGCCCAGGTTGCAGCCGACGTACTTCGTCGCCACCGCAAGCAGTATAACGACGACAGCCAGCAGAATGGCCGACACGCTTGTCAGACTCCCTATGTCCACCTGCATACCCACATTCAGGAAAAAGAACGATATGAACAGCGTTGTGATGGATTCTATCTTCTCTTCCAGTTTCCACTCCCATGCGTATTCCGCAAGCAGCATCCCGCCCAGGAATGCGCCGATTATCGCCGCCAGCCCGATCATGTCTGCGAAGAACGAAAACCCAATACAGACCGCTATCGCGAGTACGAGCTTGTTTATGCCGGAATGAGAACTTCCGGTCTCGGCGAATTTTTTCTTATTCCTTTCCTCAAAGTATCCATATATTCTGGGAACTACCCACAGCGCCGCCGCCAGGATCGCTACGACGAACAACAGGGCCTCGGCGGATATCAGAGCTATGTTGGATACGGATATGCCGTCGGATGCGGTCATCCCCACAACAATGGCAAGGACCACCATACCCAGCACGTCATCTATGACCGCAGCGCCGATGATGATCTTTGCCTCTTTGGTATCGATCAGCTTCATGTCTTTGATCACACGGGCGGTTATGCCTACGCTCGTCGCGACCATCGCCGCACCCAGGAACAAAGCGTGGTGCATATTCCCGTCATATACCAGTATCAGCGCGATCCCTGCTACCAGAGGCACTATCACTCCCATGACCGCCACCAGCATCGCCGCCTTGCCCACGGAAAGAAGGTCCTTCACCTTTGTCTCCAGGCCTACTGCGAACAAGAGGAATATCACTCCCAGTTCAGCGAACAGCTCGACTATCTCATAATTCTGGCTCGGATCGTCTCCCATTTCAACGTCCAGCATACCCAGGAACGACCAGTCCCCTATCGTCAGGTTGGCGATGACTATGCCGATCACTATCTCTCCGATCAGTCCGGGTACGCCGAAACGGGAGAACACGCCCGAGGCTAAGCGCGCCAGAACGATCAGCGCTACCAGCATCAGGAGTATGGAGCCGAAATCCATGGAATGGTGATAATGCTCATTATTTATAACTCTGGTTCATGAAAAAGTGAGTAATATGTTTAGCGAATGGGTTTATGGAGCATGAAGCTGACGGACGGGGATCGATCACAGCCCTTTATCTTCTGTTCCATAGTATACGGCGCAGGAGACGCTCTCTTCTTTGACCGGCATCCTCAGCGGCTCGAATTTGCAATCGTATGATTCGAGGCCGTCGTCCGGGATCGTCGCTTCCGTATCCTGAGCAAGCTCCGAGAGCATTTCATCGCTCATATGCAGTCCGGGGATGGTGAGTTTCATTATGTCCGCGACGAGATCGACGACATCCACCGTCTTCGGGATGTCCGCGATGGTTTCCGACGTCTCTTCTACGGTTATTTCGACCGCGTCTTCCACAGCTATTTCAACTGAATCCCCTACAGTGGCTTCAACTGCATCTTCCACAGTTATTTCGGCTGTGTCTTCCACAATGGCTTCAACTGCGTCCTCTACAGTGGCTTCGACTGCATCTTCCACAATGGCTTCAACTGCGCCCTCTACAGTGGCTTCGACTGCGTCTTCCACTGTTATCTCGACTACATCCTCTACAGTAGCTTCAACTGTGTCTTCCACAGCTATCTCGGATACGTCCTCTACAGTAATTTCAATTGTATCTTCCGCAGTCGTTTCGACCGTGTCTTCCACAGCTATCTCGTCTGCTTCATCCGTCTTTTCCAGAGTGGGCAGATACCCGAAATATTCGAGCGGCGATTCCTGCAGGACCATGACCTGCTCTATCATCGGCAGGGTGGCCGCCGACGTTACGGCCACATCGGCTTCCATCGGCGCCTCTATGAACATCGGGTGCTCTTTCTTTACTCCTGCGCCCGCCTCGGCCCTGTTGACAGCTCTGTGTCCGTCAACATACAGCCCTGCTGGCACATCAGTGACCGGCGGCGTCTCGACGAACATGCCCCTGAAAGGTGCTTCCTCGACAGTGTATTCCGGCACTTCTTTATACCCCGTGAATGAGATCTTCGGGGCCTCGACCTTTGCCGCATCCGTGGATGTCTTTGCTATTTCGGGCTCCCTGCTTATCTTGAACGTCTCTTCGAACATCGGTTCATAGACCTCTTCGAAAGAGGGTTTGAAGAGCACAGGTGTTTCTTCGATCTCCTCTTCAAAGGAGTCGTTCTTCTTGATTATTATCTCGTTGAAGTCTATCTCTTCATATTCGTCTCTTCTGGCGGCATTGGAGAATATATCCGCCGGCTGAACGTATTTGACAGGTTCCGATTCCGGCTCGGTCTTGAGGGGCACCTCTGCAGAACTGCCTTGCTTGGCGCCGACGAAGCTGCCTCCGGCCATCTTTACCATCTTGGGTTCCTCATCCTCAAAGAACGCCGATTCCGGCTGGATCGTGATGTATACGTCCTGCTTCTCAGGAGTATTGAACACGACATATCCTTCTTTGCTGAGCTGTTTGACTGCCGGAGATATCACCACCTCCTGCGGCTTGGACATCCTCCCGGGCGTAACCGTGGAATCGGTTGATACGACGAACCCTGGGTGTCTTTGCTTGACTTCCGATTGCTTTGCGCCTTTGCCCTGATCCTGACTGAGCATACGCTTGAAAAAGCCCTTCTGCGGGCTACCGCTATTGTTGCTAGAGCTGTAACTCATGCTATCCCATCCAAGCTAAGTATAAGCATTATAGGGTATTAAAAGTTATAGTCGCACCTTAACTCTTTACAAACGTGACATAGTCCGCTTTTCCAGTCGAATGTATCTCTTTGAGCATAGCCGACAGCTTTTCCGCCTCGCCCGAGATGACCATTACCTCCAAACACTTGTGGTCTCTCAGGTGGGAATGGAGCTGCGTCTTGATCTCGTTCTCATGCTTCGCCTGCACGAGGTTCATCCAGGGGTCGCTGTGATCCTTTTTGACGATTATCAGCACCCCTTCTATCATTCCTTCCATTCCCTCGATCACTTTCGCTTCCGCCTTCGCGGCGTTGATCGCCACCCTCACAGCTTCGCTTCTTCCTTTGAGCCCGAACCTTCTCTGTATATCCTCCAGCGCCTCGATGCTCTCATCATTGAGTGAAATGCTGACTATTCCCATGACCTCACCTTGTTAACAATGAATGGAAAAACAGTACAAAGTTAATAACTTTATCATAAACTTTTAATAAAAATCCATCTATCTTTTGAACATGGACATAACGATCTCGTTCCTCATATGTACGGCCCTGATACTCCTCGTGTCTTTCGCCGGAGCCTATCTTCCGATGACCATCAGGGCCACGGACAAGCAGATACACCTCATGATCGCATTCAGTGCCGGTGTCTTCCTGGGAATATTGCTCCTTATACTCCTGCCGGAAGCCCTTCACGAAAGTGAGGAGGGGGGATTCGATGAGATGCACGTTATGTATCTGGTCCTCGCCGGCTTCCTGATAATGTTCATTGTTGACTTCTTATTCAAACACTACAAGACGTCAAAATGCGGCTGTGATGAATGTATGGACCACCATTCGCATGAGGTCACATCCATTTCCGCGTTCATAGGTCTGTCCATACATGCGTGCTTTGACGGCTTGGCGCTTGCCGCCGCTTTCCTCATCGGAGAGGAGCTGGGACTCATGATGCTGGCCGCCGTGTGCATCCACAAGGCGGTGGAGGTGTTCTCGCTTTCGTCAACATTTCTGCTTGCAGGGAACAGAAAGAGGTCCCTTTGGTATCTGACGGCATTCTGCCTCGTTACGCCCATCGCGGCGGCGGCTTCCTACTTCATCCTCGGCGAGGTGGGGAGCGAGATCACAGGCCTTGCCTTTGCGTTCTCCGCGGGAGTGTTCATGTTCGTCACCATGCTGCACATGATACCCGAAGCGTTCCACAGGAAGAGTATAGACGTCAGGTCGCTGGCGCTTCTGCTGATCGGACTGCTGATCGTGGTTTGCATCGTGATGCTCATGGGGCCGCACGCCCATTGAAACATTTTTCCTCCTCTTTTTTTTTATTTTTTCGACATTTGCCGAATACGACCACGTACAGCTTTATAAATGATAAGCGAATCCCACCGGGTATGGTTGATAACGAATCATCATCCGTGAACAAGATCGCCAACCCGGCAGGGCTCGGCCTTCTTGCATTCGGAATGACAACGGTATTGTTGTCACTGCACAATTTGGGACTGTTCGGATTGGATTCGACCATCCTCTCCATGGGGATATTCTACGGCGGACTCGCTCAGATCGCGGCGGGAATGTTCGAATTCAAGAAAGGCAACACCTTCGGAGCCACGGCATTCACCTCATACGGATTCTTCTGGCTTACGTTCGTACTGATCAACAACGGACTGACGCTGGAAGCCACTACGGAAAGCGCTTCCCTCGGCGCATACTTTGCGATCTGGGGCGTCCTTACGCTGTTCCTTTTCATAGGTACACTGAAATCCACCCGTGCTCTCCAGGCTGTCTTCCTTACCCTGACGATATTGTTCTTCGTCGTTGCCATCAAAGACGTGACGGAGATATCCAATATCGCATATGTCGCGGGAGCCGTCGGAGTGATGTGCGGAGGTACCGCGATGTACACCGCATTCGGCGAGGTGCTGAACGAGCAGCACGGAAGGACCATACTGCCTTTGGGCTGATATGGCACAGCAAACCTTTTACAACATTTTAACGACTTTTTATATCATTGTTGGATCCGCATTGGAATTAATATCGCCGGAAAGAGCGGGCGCTGCTACGCTGCGTTGATGAAATAATCAAAATGATTAAGAGCATATGGGGCATTGACAATGAATGGGTCAAACGTACGCCTGCGGTGCGTATAAAGGATCAAAAGGACAGGACAATGAATAAGGTCAGTTCAAAGGCGGACATCCTCAGCCTGCTTCGGGAAGTTGAAGCGGGCGCCATCACGCCCGATGAGGCGCTGGACAGAATGCAGACGCTGCCGTTTTCAGATCTGGGTTATGCTAAAGTAGACTATCACAGAGGGGTGCGGCAGGGAGCGGGCGAAGCGATCTACGGTCAAGGAAAGACCCCTGAACAGATATTGGGCATACTTTCCGATATGCGGAACAACGGAGCAAACAACGTCCTGATCACACGGATCGAACAGCGGACTGCCGACTACCTTATCGATGAGAAGATCCCTCTCGATTATCACCCTGTCCCGCAGCTGGGAATAGCGATGCCGGAAGAGCGGCAGAAAAGGGGCAGTGTCATCGTTGCGGGCGCCGGAACCAGCGACATGGCGGTGTGCGAGGAGGCGGCGCTGACCGCCGAAACACTTGGCAACAATGTGACACGTCTGTATGATGTGGGCGTCGCGGGTCTGCACAGGCTGCTGTCGCATCAGGAATCTCTTATCAGAGCAAGAGTGATCATAGCTGTAGCCGGAATGGAGGGGGCGCTGGCCAGCGTCGTCGGCGGACTCGTGAGCTGTCCGGTCATCGCAGTCCCTACAAGCATTGGGTACGGTGCGAATTTCAACGGATTGTCTGCGCTCCTTGCCATGATGAATTCCTGTGCGAACGGGATATCGGTAGTGAACATTGACAACGGCTTCGGAGCCGGCTTTTTAGCCAGCCGCATCAATCAGATGGAGGGCATAAAATGAGAACGCTTTACATCGAATGTAATATGGGCGCGGCCGGAGATATGATCATGGCCGCTTTGCTGGAACTGATCGACAGTAAGGAAGCGTTCCTGAAACAGATGAACGGTTTGGGACTGAAAGGTGTGAAGTTGAGCGCAAACCGATCTGTCAAGCATGGCGTAAACGGCACCGCCGTGTCGGTCACTGTGGACGGCCGCGAAGAAGTAAGCATCGATGTTGACATGGAAAAGGACCAAGGATACGGCTTTGATGAGACATTCGGGGAAGAGCATTCCCATCATCATTCCCACCGGCATTCCAGTCTAGCAGATATAGAAGCCGTCATTCTGGGTCTGCCGGTCTCGCAATGGGTCAAGGATAATGCATTGGCGGTGTACGGTCTGATCGCAGAGGCAGAATCCCGCATTCATAAGGGGCCTGTCTCAGAGATACATTTTGACGAGTTGGGCGGCATGGACGCCGTCGCTGACATAGTGGGCGTGTGTCTTCTGATGGAACGGCTTTCGCCGGACAGGGTGGTTGTTTCCCCCGTTCATGTGGGAAGCGGTCTTGTCCGCTGCTTCCACGGCATACTGCCGGTGCCCGCCCCCGCTACTGCATATATTCTGCAAGGCGTCCCGACTTACGGCGGAATGATCAAAGGGGAACTGTGCACGCCGACCGGGGCGGCCCTGCTGAAACATTTCGCGGGGAACTTCGGCCCGTTGCCGGAAATGCGCATACATAAGATCGGGTACGGTATGGGAAAAAAGGACTTTGCGGTCGTGAATTGCGTCCGTGCCTTCTTGGGTGAAGGCAATGCCGCAGGCGGCGCGAATGATACGGTGGCGGAATTGCGCTGCAACATAGACGATATGAGCGGTGAGGCGCTCGGCTTTGTTTGCCGAAAACTTATTCAGGAGGGAGCTTTCGACGCGTTCACAACCGCCGTGGGAATGAAGAAGGACCGTCCTGGAACAATGCTCACCTGCATCTGCGGCGTTGAAAGAGCGGACGAGTTCGCCGCCATGCTGTTACAGCATACCACAACGTTCGGCGTGAGGAAGGACACGCTCAGTCGATATACGCTGGAACGCGAAGTGCGGCTTGTGACGACGCCTTTCGGCCAATTGCGCATTAAGGTGGGGAAAGGCTACAATGTCGAAAGGGCAAAATTCGAATATGAGGATGTTGCGGCGCTTGCCGACGAACAGGGCGTTCCGATCGACGAGATGATCCGAAGATTATGGAAATATGTGGGCGAAGGGGGGCATGACCGATAAACGTGCATCAAAAGCTCGAGGTCCTCAGATCATATCTGTCCGAGCTCGAAAGCGTTGCCGTTGCCTTCTCCGGAGGTGTTGACTCCACTTTTCTTCTCAAGGTTGCACATGAAGTGCTGGGAGACAAGGCTGTAGCCGTGACCGCTCGTTCCCGATCTTTCCCGAAACGTGAGGAAGAGGAGACAAAAGCGTTCTGTGAAAAAGAAGGAATCGTGCATGTAATATGCGATTGCGATGAGCTGAGCATAGATGGGTTTTGCAAGAATCCCATTAATCGCTGCTATCTTTGTAAGAACGAGCTTTACAAAAAGATCCGGGAGGTCGCCGAACAGTACGGCGCCGCTCATGTGGCGGAAGGTTCGAACATGGATGACATAGGCGACTACCGCCCTGGCTTGACCGCTGCGGCTGAACATGGCATAAAGAGTCCGCTTCGCCAGGCGGGGCTTTGCAAAACGGATATCCGTCTCCTGTCAAAGGAAATGGGCCTGCCCACTTGGGATAAACAGTCCTTCGCCTGCCTTTTTTCCCGCTTTCCGTACGGGGAGGAAATAAATCCGGAGCGTCTTGACATGATCGATCGGGCGGAGCAGTTCCTGCTGGACATGGGCTTCCGTCAGGTACGCGTGCGTTTCCATGAGAATCTTGCCCGCATTGAAACAGATAGAGATGGATTTACAAAAATGGAGGACGCATCCGTCAGGAAGGAGATATATGACGAATTCAGAGCAATAGGATTTGTCTATGTTTCTCTGGATCTGATCGGATACCGCACCGGGAGTATGAACGAGACCCTGCCGCCTGATGTCCTGTCGAAATGAAAATGCACAAACCTTCAATTTTTTGATCAGACCGATGACGAATACTGTCGTCATCAGAATAGATGGCAGCTTTCGATTCAATTATGTCCGGAAAATGCAGTGTTTCCGGCGGATAAACGTTAGGAAAACGAGAGCTGACAAATCATTAATGATCATGATCGAAAATAATCGCATCGGTGGGCTGAGGGGGTGATAAGTGCTCCCATCGGGATTTGAACCCGAGTCGAAGCCTCGAGAGGGCTTCATGATTGGCCGCTACACTATAGGAGCTTGTTCCCCAAGATTACGATGTTACTAATAAAATTTTCTAACTTCTGGACTGTGTAAACCCCTTCGAGCGTGCTACGGCCAACGGCGATCGCGGTTCCCTCTGCGGCACAAATCGGCTTTTTACGGAACAACGGAGCCGGAGGCCTAAAAGACTTTTACGCCCGGAAGCATATGGAGAACCGGCGATGCGCTTGGAGATAAATAGGGCCGACAGGAGTGATCTGCGGGAGATACTTGACCTGCAAAAGCTTGCTTTCCACGAGACAGCCGTACTGTATGGTCTCTTCGATATACTTCCTCTCACGCAGACCATGGAAGAACTCATAGAGGAGTCGGAGAGTGGTGTGATCCTTAAGGCGGTTCAAAACGATGCGATAATAGGCTCGGTGAGAGGCCGTCTTAAAGGAGAAGGTTGCTACATAGGCAGACTGATAGTACACCCGGACTGCAGGAATCAGGGAATCGGGCGCAGACTGATGACCGCAATCGAGCGCGAATTCGATGTCCGGGTGTTCGAACTTACGACTGGGCATCTGAATTACAAGAACATATCGCTTTATGAAAAGTTGGGCTATGAAATATTTGAAAGGGAAAGGAGATCCGAGGGTCTGTTCCTTATCCATATGAGAAAACAAAAGACCCGGATCGAAAGCATGAAATGAGCGGCATTTTTTAATCCTCGATCATTGAGGGTCGTTGAACGCGATATCCGGGCGAGGCGCGGGCAGCCTTTTGTGCTCCATGTTTCCCACCCGCTCTCTCACTTCCGAGACCTTTGAGATGTTTATGCCGACGTCTTCCGATATTTGCTCATCCGAGAGACCGAATGTAATTCCGTTCAGCACGAGGTCCAGGTCGCGATAAGTGATTCCCATTTCTTCCTCATCGGTCTGCCCTTCCCACAGCCCCGCAGTGGGGACCTTTTCTATTATGTCCTTAGGAACACCTACCAGCTCCGCTATCTGCCGCACCTGCGTCTTATACAGATCTATGATCGGCATGATGTCCGAAGCCCCGTCTCCGAACTTTGTGAAGTAGCCCATCATGTATTCGCTTCTGTTGGATGTCCCCGCCACAAGATAATCCAGCTTCTTTGCTCTGTTGTAAAGGATTATCATCCTGCATCTGGCGGAGATATTCCCTTTTTCCAGCGGCGCTTCGACGTTTGAGAAGAGCATTCCCGTGAATGTGTTTATTGCGGGCTGTACGTCTATAACCTTGTAATCTACCCCCCACGCCCTGCTCAGCTCCCTTGTCTGAATGTAATCTGCGGGTGGCGTGATCACCGACGGCATGAATATGCTGAGGACATTCTCCGCGCCTATGGCTTTGATGCAGAGCTTCGTTGTCACGGCGGAGTCCAGGCCTCCGCTGGTGCCCACTATCAGGCCTTTGCATCCTGCTTTTTTCACAACATCGTTTATAAAACGGACTATGGAATCAACGTCTTCGTTCGTGATATCGTGAAGTTTCTTACCGACCATGCCACCTAATGGTCGTCCGCGTATTATATTACTCCTCCGCCCGCATAAGTATATGTCCTGGCATAACGATATAGGCTCATGGGAATGAGATTGGCTTTATGCCAATGCCAGTCGGCGGTCGGCGATGTCGGGGCGAATCTCAACAAGATAATGGCCACGATCTCGCAGACAAGGTCGGACGTATACATCTTTCCGGAACTGTTCCTGACGGGATACGGGGCGGACTATTTCGCGCTTTATGAGGATGTTCACTTCGCAATCGACAAAATGAAGCTCTGGTGTATGGAAAGGGATATTGCGATATTGGTCGGCGCTCCTTCATACTTCTCCACCGGCGTAAGGAACTCCCTTCTTTTCATCACTCCTAATGATGTGGCGAGATATGACAAACTGTATCCGGCACGATTCGGCGCCTCTTCCGAAAAAGAATTCACGAAAGGCGACAGACCGGTGATATGCACATTCCGGGACATGACGTTCGGACTTTCGATATGCCACGACATATTCTTCCCGGAGATATACAGGAAATACGCGCTTTCGTGCGCAGATGTGAACATATGCGCCGCGTCATCAGCGGTCTCCTCCAAGCCATACTTTGAACGGATCCTGCCCGCGCGCTCGCTTGAGAACCTTATCTATACGGTATTTGTCAACAGCGTCGGAACCGCGGGAGATCTGAGATTCTACGGATCGTCCAAACTGATAGGTCCTCTGGGTGATACGCTCGCGGATCTCGGCGATGACGAGACAGCGGTCTGCGTATATGTGGATAAAGATGTCGTCAAGAACGCGAGAAAAGAAAAGAAGCATCTGGAGGATAGGCGTATTGACATCGACTGGTCTCCGGATATATTGTGATCATTCGCATATATTTACGACCGCTCCCATCCAATCATTTACGGACAGGGCATGCTGATACATGTATGTCCCGAAAGCATTCCTGCGTATCATCCCGTCCCTATTCCCGAACGGACCGCCGCCCCTCAGGATATCGAATCCGAATTTGCAATCGGGTTTCGTATAGACGGTTGAATAATGATACGAGTGGCCCTTTACAGTCCCGCTGAAGAGTCTGCACCTGTCATTGGCTCTGCCTGTCACGTACGAAGGGCCGTGTCTCCTCCCGATCATGTCCGCTTCGGCGTCAAAGATGCCTGCGGCCCCGTAGACCTTGCCTCCTGACCGTATCGTTGAACATAAAGATAGCATTCCTCCGCACTCGCCTATTATTGCTTTGTTATCGTCACAAGCCGTCCTCAGACCTTGGAAGAAATCCGTATTCTCGGACAACCGTTCCAGATGCAGCTCCGGATATCCTCCGCCCAGATAGTATATGTCCGCGTCGGGGAGTCTGTCTCCGTTCAGCGGGCTGAAGTGTTCGATCCTTATCCCGGATGCCATCATACACTCGATGTTCTCCCTGTAATAGAAACAAAAAGCGTCATCCAGAGGTACCGCGGCCGTAAGTCCCGAATCTCTTTTCACATAGGGGCAGTCAACAACCTCTGTATCCGGCCCGTAACACCTCTCCATCAACTGATCCATATCTATCCCGTCGGCCATACTCTCCATGCCGTCAAGTATCATTTTATCGGACGACCCTTCCGTGCTAAGACCCAGATGCCTCTTCGGCGTCATATATTCAGCATCTCTTCTGATCATGCCTAGCACTCTTATGTCGGAACCGGACATCGCATCTTTCAATTTATTCTCATGCTGAGTCCCGGATACGTTATTGAGTATCACTCCCGCCAAATCAATATCTTTGTCATAAGCCCTGAAGCCGTTTATGATCGCTGCGGCGCTTCTGGTGAGGGATCCTGCGTCGACGACTAGCACGACCGGGAACCCCAGCAGTTTCGCTATCTCCGCCGTCGAGCCGGAATCATCCTTTCCTGAGGACCCCTCATATAATCCTCTCACTCCTTCTACGACGGAAATATCCGCACCTTCCGAGCCATAAGCGGCGATGTTCTTTACGACATCCTTTGACATCATGAACGAATCCAGATTCCTGGAACATCTTCCTGTGGCCGACGTGTGGTACATGGGATCGATGAAATCCGGACCTACTTTGAACCCTTGAACCTTCATTCTTTTGGACAGTTTTCTCATCAGCCCGGTTGCTACGGACGTCTTGCCGACGCCGGATCCCGTGCCGGCGATGACCACGCCCCTCATCGGATGTCCCTCAGCATTTCTCTGATAGTGTCCCCGGTCTCTGTCGGCACTATCTTTCTGACGTTCATTACCATCGAGTGCGAGGATATCTCTCCGACCGCGTCGTATCCCTTCGAAAGATAGTTCGACAGCTGCCTAGGCTGATCCGTTATCAGGATGTGGCTCCTATCAAGGTCTGGATATGCGTGAGGTATACCTGCTATCACAAGAAGGTCCGGACCGAATTCATTGACCTTCTCTCTGACTTCCTCTCCGATCACCGCATACTCATCCAGGCCTCCCGCTATTTCCGCTGATATCCCGTTCCTGCCCAGCTCGGATAATATATCGGATGCGTACCTTCTGACCCTCGGAAGTCCTTTTTGAGGATCTATGTTAGCAATGAATCTTGTCGTTCCGCCTAATTCTCTCCTCGCTTGGTCAACTGCTAAGAAAAGATCCGAAAACCGATATGCCAGCTCTTTTTTTGATATGGAGACGAGAGCCAGTCTGCCGCCGGCGGATAGGCAGTGTATTATCCTCTTCGCGACGCCCATCTTCGTTGGGCCGTTGGAGGGAGGAAGATATGTGACCGACGCCATGCCTTTCTCCTTTTCCATCTTGGTGGCCATTGAAAGGAGGTGCTTCTGACGCTCCGCCTCCTCTTTTGGTATGATGCCCGCCTCCGCCGAGGCTTCGACCGCCTTTATTGCTCCGGCCGTGTTGTCTCCCATGCAGCCGTGGCAGTCGATGGCTATCACCTTACAGCCGACACCCGATCTTCTTACGGATGCTTTCATGTCCTCTCCTATTATCATGCTGGAACATGTACCAACGACCGCTATCGTCCTGGGGGAGAACATCTTTTCCGTTTCTTTGAGCACTGTCTCCAGTTTCTCGGACGCCCCGAATATCAGATCGTTGTCGTTCATTGCTGTGGTCAGTACCCTTATACCGGCATCTTCGATCATCCTCGACGCCATGAATCCGCATCCCGACGGCCCGTGTATCACGACGACATCTATGTCGATGTCCCTGAGCATGTACATCGCGGCTATTATCGGATTCGGACGCGGGTGGATGTTCACTGATATCCCTCCTTTATCAGCCTTACGATCACGCTTTTGCCGGCGGGCGCGTCCCCGCCGTCACAGGCAAGACGAAACTCTGCGCCCCTCTTCTCCGCAATTTCCCTTATTTGTTCCGCATCCGTCCTTTCACAGACCTTTCGGTTCACCGGATCCAGGATCACCAGAACGTCTTTGAGGATATGCATCCTCTCCAAAGTATCCAGGGTCTTGGCCACCGATATAAGGGATATCCCCGGATTCCTGTCCATTATCTCCCATCCTTTTTCGGAGCGTTTCAGCTCCCCCCTTCCCGGAACTCCGTTGAATGTCTCCAGCCCTCTAACGACCTGTTCCGCGGGGATCTCTGACTCCGAACACGCCTCCAGTACCGCCTCGATTGTGTCGATGTATTGGAGGTGCAGGTAGCTCTCCGGCAGGCTGAGCTCGTATCTGCCGCCATATTCTATCGATATCCTAGTCGGTTTCCCGATCTCTGTTCCTTCAAGGATGGTTATTCTTTCGCCAAAATATATCAGATCGCTGCGGTATTTCGACCATATGTCCGATTCCGACCTGGGAACGATGTTCTTACCTTGAGAAAATATCGAGGCCTTAGCTTCGGAGGCCTTCTTAGTGTTCGCAGCTATTCCGTAGTCATCGGCAAGGTTCGTGATGATCGTGAGTTCCGCTTTGCCGCTGCCGCCCAGGGACACCTCCGCTATCACCGTATCATATCCTTCGGGAAGTCTCAGCAGGGAGGGGGGCGCTATGCTGACCCTTTTTTCTATGATGTGTTCGCCGCCGCTCCATTCGCCCTGGCCCCTCGAAGTATGCAGGAATACGCTTCTTCCATCCAGCGAAAGTATGTGCGCCAGAAGATAGCAGCAGCTTGTCTTCCCCTTCACTCCGGTCACCTCTATCCTTGACCTTCCGTCGGAAAGCCCGCCCACCGCTTCGGAGAATGTTCTTTTTTCTTTGTACTCCACGCCCTCGAGGAATGAGTCAGGACAATGCGCCGGCATCAGAATAAGATCGTAACGGCCCTTCGGCACTTTTCTGTGTGCAGCCGCCCCCATTTCCATCAGTTTTGACATGACGTCCTCTCCAGCTATGCCGTAGACATCCACACAGTCTACCGAATGCCCCCTCTCCGAATATTCTTGGGCGAGGATCTCTCCCCCGTGCACAACATCCAATATAAGTACGTTCATGGTCACCCCCTGCCGCGAATCTTCTCCGCGATTATATCGGTGAGCCTGGGGTCGCTTCCGATGGGTGCGGCGTACCTTACCGTTACGTTACGGCCGCCGTGAACGAACACCTCCCCCGCCATGCCATCCCTGATGTGTATCTTCCGGGGGATATCGTGTTTAAGATGGGCGCCCAAAGAAATGAAGAGGGGCAGGACTATTATTTCATCGGCCCCGCCGGACACCATCTCTTTGAACACGTCCTCGACGAAGGGTTCATCAAACTCGTTGAACGCACACCTGACGTTGTCATACCCCTTCCGCCTCAGCAGGTCCGCCTGGAAAAGGACGGTTTCTTTGTTATGAGGAAGCCTTGATCCGTGCCCTATGACCATTATCCACCTGTTCTTGCCGCCGTTGCTCAGTTCCTCTATCCTCTCGGAAAGTATGGCCGCCAGCATGGGGTCGCTGCCGAACGGCCGCTCATACCTTATGGAGATCTTTTTGCCTTTGATCTCGGCAACGTACGTGTCTGCGCAGGGAGGTATGCCCAGCTTGTTCGGTATGTCCCTTGCTATATGGAGGCCGGAAGCTATGAAGAAGGGGACCGCCACGATTTCCTCCACGCCGTCCGAGACCATGTCTTCAAGAGCATCGTTCACCAGAGGAAAGGTCGTTTCATTGAATCCGATATATACGTTCCCGAACCCCTTTTGTTCAAGTCTCTTCTTCTGCTCCTCCATGATCCATTTGTTATAATTGTATCTGGACCCATGCCCGATTATCAATATTCCTTTTTTCATTTCGTCCCCTCTGCGCCGCAGCGCATGCCTCCCTCGGCGTCGCTTGAGTGTTCGATCACCCTGTCTGCCAATTCCGCATATACGAAGGAAAGTTCGGAATCGGCAGCCCCCTCGACCACGGTCTTGCCTATGGACTCGCACTGCTGCACCGTCTTGTCTCTGGGTATCCTCGTTATTATCTTCGTTCCCATCTCGAAGGCAGCTTTATCCACCATTCCATCTTCATGGTCTATCCCTCTTGAATTCTGTATTATGCCTCTCAGCACCGCATATCCGTCCCCATCCGTGTCCGATATAGCGGTCGCAATGTTGTTCGCGGCGTATAGGGACATCATCTCTCCAGACGACACGATGAAAACATCTTTGGCATAGCCGTTCCTTATAGGCATCGCGAACCCTCCGCATACCACGTCGCCCAGCACGTCGTATATCAGGACATCCGGGGAAATCTCTTCGATCACGTTCTGCCGCTCAAGATGTTCAAAGGCTGCGATTATCCCTCTACCAGCGCAGCCGGAACCGGGTCTCGGGCCTCCGCATTCAGCGCAATAACATCCGTTCGCCCCTCTGCGAATCGATTCTCGGAGGGGGGTGCCGTTCTTGACTGCATCCAAAATTGTCATCGGCGAATCTCCGCCAAGCAACAGTTTGGTGGAGTCCGCTTTCGGGTCGCATCCGATCTGTAGCACCCTGTACCCTTTTTTCGAAAGAGATGCGGTAATGTTCGATGCGACCGTTGATTTTCCAATGCCGCCCTTACCGTAAAGTGCTATCCTTCGCATAACAATGTATCAATAAAATCATATTTAGTAATATTTATTGCCCATATTCATGTTACTACACTAAATAAAAAACGCACTTTTCCGCTGATGAACATTAAGCAAAAAAAACAAGAAGCCAGGATCCGTATACGCCTTTGATAGCGGGCGTGGGTAACATTAAATAGAAATTCGTGTTACTTCGCATTATGAACAACAAGATCTTTGCTGTCGCGGTCGTGGCCGTTCTGGCTGTCGCAACGGTCGGCGCATATATCGTTACGCAAAACAACGGAGAAGGCGGCGACCGTCCCGACACAGCGGGCCAGCAGGTCATTGACGCCGTCGGGAGGGTCGTGACCGTGCCGGATACACTTGAGAACGGGATAGTCACTGTGGGGAGCAGCGGACCGCTGAGGTTCCTTTCCTGTTTTGACGTATATGATCTCATCATAGAGGTCGACGAGGGTGACATTAAGGATCAGAAGAACGGAAGGGCCTACTCATATGCCTACCCTTACGACAAACTTACGAGATATCATGCGGATAATGCGCTTGAGTCCGGCACCACAGAGGCGATTGGGAACCTCGGCCCCAGCCTTGTGATCATCCAAGAGAATATTTGGAACAGTTACAGGGCCAACTGCACCGCTCTCGCGAGCAAATGCACGGTCGCCGTCATAAAGACACAGGACATGGCGACCATGTGGGACAGCGGTTACGGGCTTTCTAAGGACATGAAAGACACATTCAACCTCCTTGGCACGCTCCTCGGGAAAGAGGAAAGAGCTGCGGAGATCATCGGAGGTATAGAATCGATAATAAAGGACATCAGGTCCCTGACGGGCAGTTCATCCAAGAGTGTGTATGTCGCGGGCGTGACGATAAACGGCAGCAATACCCTGAACACCACATTCCCCGTCTACATGCCTTTGTCACTGATAGGAGGCAACAACGCATACAAAGGGAATCTGACCCCCGGCAGGGTCACGATCAATGTGGAGAACTTCTCCAAAATGGACATTGACATGGTGGTCATAGATCCTTCGTCTTCGGATAAGGTGGCCGTGCAGGACAGCCAGCTCGTGCTGGAATATCTTTACAAGCTTAACAACGGCGGTTCCGCCGATAAGGTAAAACTGTATGTTACAGTCCCTATCGTGTGGGACAGCATTAACTACGATTGTGCGCTGGCCAGCGCGTATTACATCACATACCTTCTGTACGGTACGCTTACCCACGACGAAGTTGTGGAGAAGATTGACAACATCTTTACCACATTCTACGGGGACAGGGGGAAAAATGTGTTCGAAGACATGTCCGATTTCTTCGTAAAGAAATCCTCCGCATACAATGTGGAGCTGCCTCTGCTTGAGGAGGTCACGATCACCCAGGCAGGGGGGACCTACTATATCACGGCGGCGTGAATGGAACATTTCAAAAAATAAGGGGATAAGATGATCCGCGAAAAACGCGATACCGCTGAGGCAGGTGAACCCGATACCTCCGAAGGATACCTCAGGTACTCGCGGAAGAAGTGGCTTTTCCTTGCGGCCCTGACGGTGGCTCTTGTCCTCCTGTCTCTATTTATCCTCAGAATGGGACCCATGGACCTTTCATATAGGGAAATAATGCAATACATCTTCAGCCCAGACGACTCCTGGGACAGTAAAGTGGTCAGGAACGTGCGCCTAAAAGTGATCATTGCCGCGATACTGGCCGGTTCGGCGCTGAGTATCGCGGGATGCGTCATGCAGAGCATACTCAGGAATCCGCTTGCGTCACCGTTCACTCTCGGGTTGTCGAATGCCGCCGCTTTCGGCGCATCGTTAGGAATATTGTTCTTTCACGGAGGGCTGATCGTCAGGACCGCGGACGTCTATGCGACCATATCCAATCCTCTCGTGGTAACGGTCCTCGCTTTCGCATTCGCCATGCTCGCCACGGGGATCGTGATCCTTTTGGTAAAGGTGACGGAATGCACGCCTGAAACGATAATATTGGCGGGATTGGCCATAAGCTCGATCTTCTCCGCGGGGCTGGCGTTCCTCCAATATATGGCGGACGAAATGGCGCTGTCCGAGATCGTATTCTGGCAGTTCGGCAGTCTGAGCAAGGTGGAGGAATGGAGCCATCTGTACATAGTGGCTGTGGTCCTGTTCCTTGCGGCCGCATATTTCATTTACAAGCGCTGGGACTACAACGCTATGGAATCCGGAGAGGACGTGGCCTCGGGGCTCGGAGTGAACATAAAGAGCACGAGATACATCGGCCTTACCATATCCGCACTGCTTACGGCCGTCGTCGTCTCGTTCATGGGAATAATAGGGTTCATCGGCCTGATAGGTCCGCACATTGTAAAGAGGATCGTGGGCAACGACAACAGATACACCCTCATAGGTTCCATGATAGTGGGCTCGATGGTCCTGCTGGTCGCATCCATCATAGGCAACAATGCCTTCCACATAGTGATACCAGTGGGAATAATAACATCCGCGATCGGAGGGCCGTTATTCATTTTTATACTTCTAATGGGGCGCAGAAATAAATGATGAATGTTGAAGGAATAAGTTTCTCATACGGCACGGCGAGGATCCTCGATAAGATCTCTTTCGAAGCGGAAAAGGATCAAATAGTGTCCATCCTCGGACCTAACGGCGCCGGAAAGACCACTCTGCTGAAATGCATGTGCAACATACACAGGCCGGAAGAAGGAAGCGTCCTCATAGACGGCCTGAACGTGCTTGAACTCAGAGGGAAAGAACTGGCTAAGAACATTGCCTTCGTTCCGCAGAGCGCTCCGGTTTCGAAGCTGAGCGTGTTCGATTCGGTATTGCTGGGAAGGAAGCCGTACATTGACTGGTCAGCGACGCGGTCCGATATCGATAAGGTGAGTTCCGTCATAGATGCCCTGGGAATGACACATCTTTCGCTGAGGTATATGGACAGGATAAGCGGCGGAGAATTCCAGAAGGCACAGATCGCCAGAGCAATAGTTCAGGAACCGAAGACACTGATCCTCGACGAGCCCACCAACAGTCTGGATATATCAAACCAGCATACGACGATGCATATGATAGAGCATGCGGTCAGATCAAGAGGCATGTGTACGATAATGACCATGCACGACATCAACCTAGCCGTCCACTACTCAGATCGTTTTCTTTTCCTGAAGGATGGGAAAGCGGCCGCTTACGGCGGCGTGGAAGTGATAACCGAGGACCTCATAAAAAAGGTATACGGCATGCACGCCGAGATCGTGTATCACAAAGGGATCCCGTTCATTGTTCCCAGCGAGTCGTCGAAATATGAACACCTAGCCGATCATGAACATCCTCATGATATACACGACCATATCCGCGGCTGATTCATCTGTCGTATGGGGTATAGCAGTCAGAACAGTACCGTTCTCCTTTACTGAGTCTGATCTTGTCCTCTCTGCAGAACTCCCCGCATCTGTCGCATCGTATACTTTCAAAGGACCTAGCTTTCTCCGGTGCTTCGTAGTGAGGGGTCTTGATCTCGACGATCTCTTCTTTTGGGGCGGTGAGTATGGCCTTGATCGCGGCCTCCCGGTCGTTCGTCCTTTCCATGGGCTTGAAGAGTACTCTCGCGCTCTTACCGGTTCTCCTGTCAAAGAAAGAGAACGCCATCTTTCCGGACGGCCTCATTACCAGGTTCCCCTTTCCGACAGTGCAGGATATCATGCACTGGATGCAGTCCACTCCGCAGGCGTCATTTTCGGCCACGCACACGATCTCCTCATCGGCCGCTCTCCCGACCGGTATCCCTAGCGCCTCCATCCCCAATTCCGCCGCCCTGTAACCCATCGCGAGTCCGGGGCATGCGTGTCCGTGGAATCTCACGCACTCGTTCCAAAGTCCGTTATCCAAAATAACACCTTTATTATGATTTATGATACCAATCTATGCTTTTATCATTTTCGCAGGTGCGGCCTTGGCCATCCGTCCGTATGAGAATCCGGGTTCCTATCCGCGCGAGAGAAGGGGGCACTGTGCCCGCCCTGAAAAGAAGATCTGTGTTATGCGGAGGTCTTCTTGATCATCTTTTGTAGAAATACGGGCCGAACCACCCTCCTTCATGGGTCTTCGAATACGTCCAGCTAAAATCGGTGCTTGTCACGGTCACGTCTTCCAATTCCTCTATCTCTCCGGCTTTGATCCCCGGGGCGTTCTTGATCAGAAGGGCCGTGTTCTCACGGGCGAAATTGTTCACCAGGACCATGTCCTCTTTGGCTTGTTTATCGAAAGCTATTCTCGCGTGGCCGCCTTTTGTGCACTCGGTTATCGCTTCATCTCTGTACGCATACCACAAGAATCCTCTGGATCCGTATCTCCTTACATCCTCGTTGTGTTCTCCCGGCGTCAGGCGGTCATCATCAATACCTAAACAGACCGCCCTGAGCCTGTCGCTGTCCTTGGCCCAGGGAACGAAAGTTCTGAACCATTTGTTCTTGTATTCCCTCACTTCCTTGGGGGAGAGTTCCGCGACCTCTGCCCCGGTGTCCCGCAACCGAATCATGAACTCCTCAATGCTGACCCTCATTTCAATCCCCCCTTCCCCACCCGCAAAGGCATGTGCACGATGTTTTGTGCCCGTCTTTTCTTTCGCCGCTGACAGGACGATACCGCCGCCGGTGTACGGCTGGGTGTCTTCGGCCTGAGCCACGGGAGGAATTTAGAAAGGTATTAATTTGGGAAGGGGTTTGTAGGCGCAGGCCGAGGTAGTCTAGTCCGGTAAGGCGCGAGCCTGGAAAGCTCGTGGGAACTTTCCCTCGGGAGTTCAAATCTCCCTCTCGGCGCTTCATTATCATGATCTCACTTCCTTATTGTTTATAGATTTCGGCTCTCGAATATGAACAGATATGCCGTTTTTGGCACTCGGCGATCTTCCTTATGTTTTGTTCCGGCGGCAAACCTTGGCTGCAAAGACCGACGGCGAGAACAACGGCGTTAGATCTTTCATGGAGGCGCCTCTTCTCATATCCGGATCATTTCAGCTGAATATCCCTTGCACATATCTCTTGGTAAGCTCGTTCTTGGGATTCTCGAATACATCTTGCGTTTTCCCGAACTCTTCCATCTTGCCCAGATACATGAACCCTGTGTAATCGCTGATCCTATTTGCCTGCTGCATATTGTGCGTCACGGTGACCACCGTGTACTCCTTCTTAAGTTCCAGAGCAAGCTCTTCGATCTTAGTTGTGGCTATGGGGTCCAGAGCGGAGGTCGGCTCGTCCATGAGCAGGACCTCCGGATTGATCGACAATGCCCTTGCGATGCAGAGTCTCTGCTGCTGCCCTCCTGACAAAGACAGAGCGGAAACGTTCAGCCTGTCCTTCACTTCATTCCATAAGGCGGCCTTTCTGAGAGAATCTTCGACGATCTTGTCCAGTTCCCTGTGATCCTTGACTCCGTGAAGTTTTGGGCCGTAAGTAATGTTATCCTTTATGGTCATAGGGAACGGGTTGGGCTTCTGGAATATCATCCCCACCTTCTTTCTCAGATCGAGGACGTCGGTTTCCGGTTTGCAGATGTTCTTATCTTCAAAGAACACTATCCCAGTCATCTTCGTTCCTTCGATCAGGTCGTTCATCCTGTTGAACACTCTGATCAATGTGGACTTCCCGCATCCGGACGGTCCTATCAGCGCAGTTATCGCATTCCTCTTGATGGGTATGTTTATGTCCATCAGCGTCTGCTTGTCCCCATACCAGAAGTTGAGATCGTTTGTCTCGATTATATTGATTGATTCCATATCGTCACCATCCGCTCATTTTTTTGTTTTGTCTGTGTCTTATTACCGAAACGATTGTGAACAGGGAAAGAACTATCGCCATCAGCACGATCGCGGATCCGTATGCGTTCTGGGTGCCTCCCGGAACTTCGGCCGCCATGTGATATATGTGATAGGGGAGCGCCATTATAGGGTCCAACAGTGAGGAGGACACTGTTGACTTGAGCACTACCACTGCCGTGAACATGATCGGCGCAGCCTCTCCAATCGCCCTGATTATGCTTAACAGGAAGCCTGTGAGCACACCGCCCATCGCCGCTGGGATCACGACCCTGGCCGTCGTATGCCACTTGCTCGCTCCCATCGCTGCGGAAGCCTCCCTCAGTTCGTTTGGAACGGCCCTCACTGCCTCCTCTGTGGTTCTGATTATTGTAGGCAGCGCCATCAGCGCCAGCGTGATGCACCCCCCGATAAGGGAGAACCCCCATCCGAGGGCTATCGCAAAAAGCGACATGCCGAACAATCCGAATATGATCGAGGGAGTCCCGCTCAGCGCGTCCACCGCCTGTCTGGCCATCCTTATGAATCTTGTGTCTTTCGCATATTCCGCAAGATATACTCCGGAACATATTCCGAGCGGGAACACTATCAGCGAAGTGCCTGCCATAAGTTCAAGCGTCCCCGCGATGGCCGGCCGTATCCCTCCGCCCAGACCCATATTGGACGGTGAGTCGAGTATGAACCCGAGGTTGATCGCCGGCGCCCCTTTCATAACGATTATTCCTATGAGCGCCACCAGCCCGATGATCGTGACGATCACTGCTACCCCCAGTAAAGAGAATATGAATTTCTGAACATACTTCGGACCCAGGATCTTCGATAATTTCTTTGATATGAAAAGTGCCCCTACGGCCAAGGCGCCCGCCACGATCCCTCCTTGTGTATCCAGGAAAAGATAGGATATCATGAAAACGGACGTGAACGCCATCATACAGAAAACCGCCTGGATCATTTTCTCCTTATATTTCCCAAGCGAGTTCGTCAGAGGCGAGACCAACCTGTCAAATCTTTTCTCCATGTTCGTCTTTTCCTTCTCCCCCATTTTCATCTTGGTTCTGCGGACTATTCTGCGTGCGGTGATGTTCACAAAAAGGACCATAACCAGCAGGATCAGACCCAGCAGGAATAACGCGGACATCTCGATGCCTCCGCTGTCGGCCTCAGGTACCCCCGATGCTATTTTTGATGTAAGTGTGCTTATCATGCTGCCCATATTCCAAAGGGGCTCCGGTAATGCAGCTGCATTGCCACTTACCATCAACACGACCATTGTCTCCCCCATTGCTCTGCCTACTCCCAATATCGCTGCGGCAGATATGCCGGATATCGCGGAGTGCATCACTACTTTTCTTGTGGTCTCCCATTTGGTGGCGCCCATGGCCATTGATGCTTCCCGGTATGATCTGGGGACGGCTGCCAATGCATCCTGAGATACCGATATGATCGTCGGGAGCGCCATTATGCCCAGCATGAATGAGGCTGCCAGCCATGATGACCCGTATGGGATCTTATCCGGGAACATTCCTGTCAATAGCGGCATCAGCACAGTAATGCCTATCAGGCCGTATACAACACTGGGTATGCCTGCGAATACCTCGCATACCGGCTTAAGTATGCCCCTCATTCTGGGCGACGCCACATCGTTGATGTATATCGCTATGCCGAGCCCCAGAGGGAAAGAGAACGCAATTGCTCCGGCGGTGACCATGATCGTCCCCGCTATCATGGGGAATGCCCCGTACATATCAAACCGGGGGGCCCATCTGCCTCCCGTGAGGAAGTCCCACATTCCTATTTCTCTTATTGCGTCTATGCTGCTGTATGATATGAATAAAATAATACAAAATAAAGCGGCGACGGTCGCGATGACCGTTGCCGACAGAAGAAGTTTAGCTTTGTCTTCGTATAATATGCGCTTGAGGGTCAACCTCGGGCTGAACCAAGAAATTACGCTTTCCTCTTCCTCGATACCTCTCGGTTTATCTTCATATATTGATGAATCCTCAGGCGTCATTTTTTCACCAAGATCAGGCTGTCGGTGCTACTGGAACGAATCCCCCGGTCTCAACGAGCTTCTGCCCTTTGGGCGACATTATCCAATCAAGGAACGCTTTCACTTCACCGGTGGGTGTTCCGCCGGTGATCAGTATCAGATTCCTTGAGATCTCGTATGTGCCGTCCGTGACCGTTGCGGGAGAGGGTGCTATACCGTCTATTGATACTGCCGTCATATTGGGGGCAGTGGTGCCTAATGTCGGCAAAGCGCCGAGGTTCACATACCCTATTGCGCCATTGACGTTATTGGCCTGTGTTAACATGGCTCCCGTCGTTGTCTGCATGGGGTAGCTTGTATATTTCTCCGACAGAACGGCTACGGTTATTCCCAGTTTCGCGGCCATTATCGTGTCTAAGCACTCTCTTGTTCCTGAACTGTCTTCCCTTATTATCGGCCTGATCGTGAGATTAGCACCGCCGACCTGGTTCCAGTTCGTGATCTCACCGCGGTAGATCTTCGCTACCTGCTCCAACGTCAGATCGGTGACATTTGCGCTTTTACTCACGATTATGACCACTCCGTCACCGGCGATTATCAGAGGTGTCATGTCGGATTCGCTTGAACTGGGGTCTCTTGACAGCATCCCGATTTCGGCGATGCCGTTCCTTATCGCAGGTGCGGCCGTGCCCGACCCTTGCGCGCTGACAGTTATGGACACATTATTTTTCTCTTTTTCATATGCTTCCTGGAAACTCACCATAAGGGGTTCTACTGTCGTCGATCCCATGACGGAGATCGTTGTGTGGCTGTCGGAGCCTTTGTCGTCATTATTATTGAGAAGGACAACTGCTCCTGCCACACAGATCACCGCAACAACTGCGACGGCGACTATCATCATCATCTTGTTTGCCAAGGTTTTTTCACCTCGATTATCGAAGAATCCTAGCGAGAATATATACATGCTCGTTGTAAAAAACATCCATATGTGTATGCATGTACTGAATTAGTTAATTACGAATTTAAACAAATATTAATAGGCAGTTGGCGATACAATATCATGGATACAAGAAGGATACAGGTCACCCAAGGCGAATCCTACATGATAACCCTTCCCAAGGATTGGGCTGAGTCCATGGGGCTTAAGAAAAATGACAGCGTAGGCGTCGAGGTCCAATCAAACGGGGACCTCCTTGTCTCTCCGGTAAAGAAGATGGAAGCTCCTAAAGACATAAAGAAGGTCAATGTTACCGGCATAAAAAGCGAGGATTTCCTTTACAGGCAGCTTATCGGAGCGTACATCTCCGGCCACAGCATGATCGAAGTGTTCTCGGACCAGCCGCTTTCGAACTCCGCCGTCGGCGTCGTGAACTCCTTCACTCAGACATCGATAGGGATGGAGGTGGTGGAGGAGGACAACTACCGCATTCTCATCAAGGACCTTATGGACCATACCGAGATCAGACCCGGCAAGAGCCTGGAGAGAATGAGCATACTTGTAAGGAAGATGATCGATGATGTTCTTGAATCGGCCGCCAGCGGCAACGGCGCCCGCATCGCGGACCTGGAAAAGAGGGACGTGGAGATCGACAGGGTCCACTGGCTGATATCCAGACAGAACAGCATCTACAAGAAGGATCCCTGGATCTGCAAAAAGATCGGATCGAACCTCTGCGAGCTTACGAACCACATCGCGGTCAGCAGGATACTTGAAAGGATCGGAGACCACACCGTACTTCTGTCCAAGAACCTGATGATGCTCATGGATGATAAGAAAGCGGAGGCGGTCGACAAGGGCATCAGAGAGACGGGGAAGGAGATCATGAAACTGTACAGCGAATCGATCACGGGCTGGCTGAAAACGGACATTAACATCGCCGAGCAATGCATAGAGGAGGGCGAGAAGATAGTCAGGAAGATCGAAAAGACATTCAAGAAGATGGAGGTGGACGTCTACACCGCATCCTCCGCCAGCCTCATTGCCGGAAGTTCGAAGCGCATCGCCGAATACTGCATAGATATATCAGAATTGACCATTAACGCGGCCATGGACTGAGGATCGTCCGGCCATGATGAGGTAAAATAATTTCAAATGTTAAATTTTTAATGATAAACATTAAATATTATTCGATAGATGTATCATACGGAGATCAAATGCTCGGAGATGATACATACACTGCGGCACATTTCGGAAAAGGCGCGGCTTGGTCGGTATCGCATTCCGTCCCTGCGAGGGGGGTGCGTACATGACCGGCGGCCACCCCATAGAAATAATGGAACTGAGAAAAGAATACAAAAAATTCGTTGCCCTTGACGATCTGACGCTGAATGTGGAAAAGAATAGCTTTACGGGCTTCCTCGGACCGAACGGTGCGGGGAAGAGCACGACCCTGAAGATACTGACCAACCTAATCAACGCAACGTCCGGCAGCGCGTTCATCAACGGCGCGGACGTCACGAAGGAATACAAAACCGCACTGATCGGTGTCGGCTCGGTTGTCGAGACCCCCGAATTCTATCTTTACATGACGCCGGCAGAAATGTTCTCCTACACAGGAGAGATCTTCGGAATGAGCAGAGAATCCATTTCCGCTCAGACGGAGGAGATACTTTCCGATGTGAAGATGACAGAATGGGCGGACAAGAGGCTCGGCACCTTCTCAAAGGGGATGAAACAGAGGATAGCTCTGGGGATATCTCTGATGAACGATCCGAGTGTCATAATCCTCGATGAGCCTACGTCGGGTCTCGATCCGAGAGGGGTGGCGGAAATAAGGGATGTATTGAAAAACATACGGAACAGGTCAAAGAACCTCACTATGCTTATGAGCTCTCACATCCTGCATGAGGTCGCGGATCTCTGCGACCGCATCGCCCTGATCAACCGAGGAAAGCTTCTGCTCAACGACAGGACGGAGGCCATTACCGGTTCCAATAAGGTGAGAAAGATAAGCCTGAGGATGGTCGGCGACCCGACTGAGGACGCCGTATCCCGGATATCCGGCCTCGCCAACGTCAAAGACGCCTTGATGGTCGGTAACAACATTGATATACGTTTCACCGGCGGCGACAGCGACCAGCTGAGGTTCTTCACTGAGGTCGGTTCTCTCGGCCTGGGTATATTCGATCTTCACGAAGAGGATGCGCTTGAGTCAGTGTATCTGAACATGATAGCGGAGTCGAGGTGAAAGAATGCTGGAAGACAGTTTCTCCGACAACCTCCGACAGACGGGAGTGGTGTTGAAGTATGAGCTCAAAAAATACTTCCGCGGCAAGAAGATGGCCATATTCGCCATTATCATGCTGCTGGTGCTGCTCCTCAACACCGTCCCGCCTTATCTGTTCGGCGACGGGCTGAACAAAGACCCCCTGATACTGGCATATTCCTATGCGTCCTCAATGCAGCTCCTCGTACTTCTGATGGCAACGCTGTTCGTCTCAGGCACAATAGTATCTGAGTTTGAAGAAAGGACCGCTTTGGTGCTGTTCACGAAACCGCTCAGAAAATGGTCGATATTCGTCGGAAAGGTGTCCGTCGCATGCATGGCCGGTTTCATGTTCATATTAGTATACTATGCGGTCACAGCGGCCATAAGCCTGATCGTAACAGGATCTGTGACATCATCCCTATTGACATCTCTGGGTCTTGCGCTGACGTATATGATCGGCACTGCGGGGGTGGCTGTCCTGATAAGCTCGATGGTAAAGAAATCCGGCACCGCCGCAGTACTGACATTCGTAACGCTGCTGATGATAATGATGCTCACATCGGGCATATTGTCCGAGAACTCGATCGACCCGTGGTTCATGCTTGATACGGCCGGATACGACATAGACGGCTGCCTTCCGGACAATGATCTCAACATCGGGAGGAGCGCAGGCGTGATGCTGGTATGGGGGCTGGTGACGGGTGCGGCGGGATACTTGATATTCAGGAGGAGGGAGTTATGATCTGCAAAGCCCTCTTCGGATCTTTTTTTCAAACGGTGTTTTGCACTAACTTAACTATGTGTATATGGAGGAAATGATAATATGAATGATACCTTGAACAGGCTGAACAAGATCAGCCGGTATGCGGGATTGGCGGTGAAGGCCCTCATGGTCTTTTTGATAGCGGTGATAGCGCTCGTACTGATTTTGATGATCGTTACGGCCCTGGATCCGGAAATGGTGCTGGATAATGTCGACGAGTTTACTAAAAGCGGCCAGGTTCTGTCGATGTGCGCGATAATTATTGTGGCGGTGGCTTTCGGACTGATCGCCCTTTACTATGCCGATCGTCTTTTCACGAACGTGTATAAAAACGGCACCCCTTTCATGGACGATAACGTCAAATGCCTGGAAAGATTGGCCATCCTTCTGCTGGTGGGAACGGTCATCCTGCCGATCATCAGCGCAGCGGGAATATATTTCCTGGAAGCGCAGTCGGATCTGCTGTTCCAATTCAATCCCGCAATGCTGTTCATGGCCCTGCTGTTCTATTTCCTGTCTCTTATCTTTAAGTACGGGGTTGCATTGCAGAAGGATTCGGACGAGACGCTGTGATCGCATGACCATAATACTAAGGCTTGACAGGGTGATGGCAGACCGGAAGGTCTCCCTGAACGAACTTGCGGAAAGAGTGGGCATATCCAACGTCAACCTTTCCAACATAAAAACGGGGAAGATCAGCGCGATACGTTTCTCGACCCTGAACGCCATATGCTCCACGCTGAAATGTCAGCCGGGGGACATATTGGAATTCATCGAGGACGGGGAAGGGGGCTGATCACCCCTTCCCAACATTATTATTTATGTAACAATAAAGTAAATAATATCATGAGAGCCAGTGACCTCATATTTCGTTTCGTGCGGCCGCCGATGACTCGAATGGTCCATCTCAACAAAGATCGGCATTAACGTACAAATCAAAATGGTACTTTGATTAAATAGTAGAATGGAATTATGTAAAATAAGATGAAAATACACCCGGAGTGGTATTGAAATGATGGTTAATGCACAGCTCTATGTTAAGGATCTCCCCGGGCGTTTGGTCGAATCCCTGCAGCCCATATCGCTGGTCAACGGAAACATCGTCGGCGTCGTGCACGACAGGGAAATGATCGTAAACCAGAGAATATGCATTGACGTCACGTTCGAGGTCAAGGGGAACTCTGAATTGGATCAGCTCAAGGACATCTGGAAATCGAAGGATGTCCAAATAGCAAAGATAGGCTCAGTGTACAAGACCTATACAATGGAATACATGCTGGTCGGGAAGTTCAAAGCGTCCTTCGTCGAGTCGCTGATAGACGAAGCGTCCGGCATGGTAGCTTTCGAATCGGTGGATGTGAACTACTCATCAAAGAACGCAAGCGTCACCCGCACCGCTATGATCTCCGCAGAGCTCATGAGCCAAGGAGACCTGAAAAAATTCGATGAATTCCTGGCCGATTCGTGCAAAAAAAGCAAAATCGTGTACATCAGGGGGCTCTGACATGAGAATACTGATGTCAGGATTCGGGACCGTGGGTCAGGGGTTCGCGGAGGTCATGATCCTGAGGAGGGGCTTCTTCAGAGAGAAATACGGTAAGGACATCGACATCGTATGCGTCATGGATTCCTCCACCTATGTCTCAGACCCTGCAGGACTTTCTCCCGGCGAACTTCTGGAAAGAAAGCGGTCTACGGGAAAGGTCGGAACGAAGGGTTATACGGATTCGGCGCAGATAATGGATTCCGTGGAATACGACGTTCTGGTGGAGGTCAGCCCCACCGACATAAACACCGGGGGCGTCGGCTTAAAGAACATAAGGCACGCACTTGAGTCGGGGAAGGATGTCATTACCGTTAACAAAGGGCCGCTGGCACTATGCTTCTGCGAGCTTGTGGCCATCGCGAAGAAGAACGGCTGCAAACTGCGCTTCGAAGGTTCCGTCGGCGGCGCTATGCCCATCATAAACCTGTGCAGGGAGAACCTTGTCGGAGAGAAAATATCTTCCATCCGCGGAATATTCAACGGGACCTGCAACTTCATACTCAGCAAGATGGATAACGGTCAGTCGTTCGAACAGGTGCTCAAGGAAGCTCAGCAGATGGGCTATGCCGAGACCGACCCGACGAACGATGTAGAAGGATACGACAGCGCGTGCAAGATCGTGATACTTGCGAACTCAATCTTCAGAAGAAGCGTCACCTTCTCCGACGTCAAGATAACCGGCATCTCATCCATAACAAGCGAGGCTATCTCCCTTGCGGCCTCCAATAACATGGTGATCAGGCTTATAGGGGAGGTATCCCGCGATAAATTGGAGGTCTCCCCCCGCCTTGTACCGAGAGGCCACCCCCTGAGCATAGTCGGTACTCTCAACGCGGCGCAGGTGGTCACCGATCTTGCTGGGCCGATAACCATCTCCGGCAGGGGCGCCGGTAAGATAGAGACCGCGTCTGCGATACTCAGCGATCTTGTTTCGATAATGGATGACAGGAAAGAACGCTGAGGCGCACTGAGGTAGCCTGCGGTCGACCGGATGAAGTAAAATGGGCCACATATGCCACATTTCGGCCGCACAGGGGTTCGACGGCTAACTATAAATACGGTCTATCCGATGAAGTTACACCGCCAAGGGGTCTAAAAATGATCTTCAAACTGACGACCGAGCCCATTATTATTGGATGAAGTCAGTGACAGCAAGGGCGGTTTGGTGGTTTTTATGAAAAAGCAACAAACCAGTGAAAGCGCTAAGAATACGGAAAAAATGCTGGAACCGTACGACCAGCTTGTGCTCTCCGGTGCGGGCTCCATCAAGAACATTGTTATTTACGACACGACGCTGAGGGACGGTGCGCAGAGCGAGGGGGTGTCTTTCTCCCCTGAGGATGCGCTGGAAGTCCTGAAGAGACTGGACGAGTTCGGTATCGATTTCGTCGAGGGAGGATGGCCCGGGTCCAGTCCTAAGGTAGATGAGTTCTTCAGACTGGCTAAAGAGTTGGAACTGAAACATACCCAGCTCACGGCTTTCGGAAGCACCGGCAAACACGGAACGGCCGCAAAGGACGACAGTAATCTAAAGAATCTTGCGGCATGCCCTGTGGAATGGTGCTGCATATTCGGCAAAAGCTGGGATTTCCAGGTCACGAACGCGCTCTGTATACCCCTCGAAGAAAATCTGGATCTTATAAGAAACAGCGTCAGGTTCCTGAAGGATTCGGGGAAGAGGGTGATGTTCGACGCAGAGCACTTCTTTGACGGGTACCTTTCAAACAGAGAATATGCGCTCAGCGCTCTGAAAGCGGCCGTGGAAGGGGGCGCGGAATGGCTGGTCCTATGTGATACCAACGGCGGCGTGATGATGGATGACGTGGCGAACGCCGTTGAGGACGCGCTGCTTACGTTCAACGTTCCGATCGGAGTGCACTGCCATAACGACTCGGACCTTGCGGTGGCAAACTCTCTCGTGGCCGTCGAAGGCGGAGCCACCATGGTGCAGGGCACCATAAACGGGATAGGAGAGAGGTGCGGTAACGCGAACCTCTGCTCGATAATGGCGGACCTTGCGCTGAAAATGGAATACGAACTCAATATAAAGGATATGAGCCAGCTTACCGCTTTATCTGCATTCGTATCGGAGACCGCCAACCTCGCTCCCACCCCCGGCATGCCGTACGTGGGAGAGAAGGCCTTTGCCCACAAAGGGGGGATACACGTATCCGCGATAGCAAAGGATCCGAGGACCTACGAGCACATAGAGCCGGGGCTGGTGGGAAACAAGCGGAGGATCCTGATATCCGATATGGCCGGAAGGGCCAGCATCTCCGAGAAGCTTAAGGACTTCGGGATAGATGTCGATTCGGAAGAGAGCAGGGTCATCGTCGACAGGATCAAAGCCCTGGAGGCGGAGGGATATCTGTTCGAAGGAGCTGACGCCAGCTTTGAACTTCTCGTCAGAAGGTTCAAGGGAGAGATAGAGAGTCCGTTCATGGTGACCGGATTCAGGGTCTTCATAGACAACGTCGGCGACAAGCTGAGTTCGGAGGCGAGCGTAAAGGTCATGGATTCGGACGGTAATGAGGAGCACACGGCGGCGAATGGTGACGGCCCGGTCAACGCCCTCGATAACGCTTTGAGGAAAGCGCTCTCCAAACTGTTCCCGGTGACCGACCGCATAAGGCTTACAGACTACAAAGTGCGCGTGCTGGACGAGAGATCGGCAACGGCAGCGTCGGTCAGGGTCCTGATAAGGTCGACGGACGGGAAGCGCAGCTGGACCACCGTCGGAGTATCCGAAAATGTCATCGAGGCCAGCCTGGATGCGCTGGTGGATTCGATCGAATATGCCATACACAAGAACACGGACAAGGAAGTCATACAATGAAAAGAATAGTAGTGACGCTCGTAGGAAGGGACAACGTCGGCATCATCGCCGCAGTATGCAACTATTTCGCGGAGAATAACATAAACATCCTGGATATCAAGCAGACCACGGTCCAGGAGTACATCAACATGATGATGATCGTTGATCTGGAAAAATGCACCATGCAATTCTCCGAGATAGTGAAAGGACTCGAAGGGGTAGGAGAGAAGGTCGGCTGTGTCATAAGAGCTCATAAGGAAGAGATCTTTGACAAGATGCACAGGATCTGAGGTATCTCATGGCAGAACTCAACGAAGTGTTCGAAACCAGTACGATGATCCATGATGAGAATCTTGACGTCAGGACCATTACGATGGGGATAGGCCTGCTGGATTGCTGCGATTCAGATCTGGAAGTTCTCTGCGATAACATATACAGCAAGATAACAACGTCCGCAAAGGACCTAGTCAGGGTCGGCGACGAAATAGGCTTGGATTTCGGTATCCCGGTGATCAATAAAAGGGTGGCAGTTACTCCGATCTCCCTGGTGGGAGCTTCCGCTTGCAGGACGAGTGATGATTTCGTGAGGATAGCGGAAACGATGGAAAGTGCTGCAAGTAAAGTCGGGGTCAACTTCATCGGGGGATACTCCGCGCTTGTCCAGAAAGGCATGTCCACCGCGGACCAGCTGCTGATAAAGTCCATACCCAGAGCTCTGTCCGAGACAGATTGCGTATGCAGCTCCGTCAGCCTTGCTTCTACAAAGACCGGCATCGACATGGATGCCGTAAAACTGATGGGTTCGGTCATAAAAGAGACTGCGGAGGCGACCAAACACAGAGATTCCATCGGCTGCGCAAAGCTTGTGGTGTTCTGCAACCCTGCGGACGACAATCCGTTCATGGCCGGGGCATTCCATGGAGTGACGGAAACGGACAGGGTCATCAATGTAGGGGTAAGCGGACCGGGCGTCGTGAAAAGAGCGATATCAAAAGTAAAAGGAGAGAATTTCGAGGTCCTTTGCGAAACCATCAAGAAGACCGCATTCAAGGTCACCAGAGTGGGACAGCTGGTAGCCAAAGAGGCGTCCGAACGTCTCGATGTGCCCTTCGGAATAGTGGACCTTTCGCTGGCTCCGACCCCTGCGGTAGGAGACAGTATAGCTGACATCATCCAGGAGATGGGGATGGAATACGTGGGAGCTCCCGGAACGACCGCCGCCCTGGCGATACTGAACGATCAGGTGAAGAAGGGCGGCGTGATGGCGTCGTCTTACGTAGGGGGGCTGAGCGGAGCGTTCATACCCGTATCCGAGGACAGATCCATGGCATACGCGGCAGAGATAGGCGCCCTTACCATAGAGAAGCTGGAAGCGATGACCTGTGTTTGTTCTGTAGGTCTGGACATGGTCCCTGTACCTGGGGACACGAGCGCCGAGACCATATCCGGGATAATCGCGGACGAGATGGCAATAGGCATGATCAACCAGAAGACCACCGCCGTGAGGCTGATACCGGTCTGCGGAAAGAAGGCGGGGGAGACGGCGGAGTTCGGCGGACTCCTCGGCAGTTCGCCCATCATGCCTGTGAGCAGATACGGATGCAAGGATTTCATCGACCGCGGAGGAAGGATCCCCGCGCCCATTCACAGCTTCAAGAACTGATCGGGCGCAATCTACCTATATTGGCAATGTCCTGCCGAGTATCAGGGATATAAATGACCCAAGACAAATACCTGATAGCACTGGCGGCCGTTGCCGGCGTCGCAATGTTCTTGGTCGGTGTGTATGCTATGGAATATTCGTCCGACGAGGACGAAGAGAATGATGAGAACATGAGCGGCGACACTGTCGAAATAACTTCGACCATGCAGAACGGGCTCGCCGTTATGTGGAACGATGAACCGACCTCGTCCGGCGTTCCATTCATGCAGAAGGCAATGTTCAACTTGAGATAACGACGCCTCAGACAGACATTGCCCTATGTACTGCATCGACCGCAGAGCAAGCGGGAGCCGGGATGAATTCAGACATGCGGGAAGTACGGTTGAGACCTTTATGATCGTTTACTAGCCGCCTTACTCGAGGCAGATGACCGCTATGCCGAGCTGCACTCGGCGATAAGCATTCGGAGAATGCTTATTGCACGACATTACTCAGAGCCTGCGGCGCCTGCATCTGGTGAGAAAAATGTCGGGGGTGAGGCCCCCTTTGTTGGAAAATGTTGTTAAAGGGTTTAAATCTCAGCGGCGCTCTATCGTCAGCTTGTCTGTCACGTCTCCTGCGGGTATGACATATTCTCCATTTTGATTTGGAGATAACGTCTTCCACTGCCCCTCTTCTCCGACACGGTAGGATACCGTTTCAGCGGGTCCTCCCTCCACTGAGAATGTGTACGCTCTCCTCCTGCGTGCTCTTTCCTTGCCAGCGATGGACGCTGAATAGTCGACCCTGATGACCTCGTATGTCCTTCTGTAGAAGAGGAAGATCCATATCAGGATGCCCAATATGACCAGCAGCAGAATGACCCCAATGAACCACCACATTAAGCTGTCGAACAGACCCTTGTCCTCCTTGAAGTAGAGTTCCAGCTGCATGTTCCCTGTGACACTGAACGAGATCACAGAGTCTGTGTACACACTGTTTCCGTCCTTCCACTCCTTGAACTCATATCCGTCATCCGCATATGCTCTGAGCGTGAGGTCGTCGTACATTGAAAGATTAACGGCTGCTGTATATCTTATGGGCGGTTCATTGTTCACGCTGTATTCGGCATGTCCCTTCCCTCCCATCACATCGATTGTCAGAGTTATGCCGGCCCTCGGATCTCTGACGCTCTTCACTTCTATGCTGTGATTCATGTTCACGGCACGGAAAGTGTAGAAACCGCGGTCTATGTATTCCTGAGAAAGAGTTATCCCATCTACTATCAGCGCAGATATCACAAATCCCTCAGCCGGTGAGAATTTGAAGGTCTGATTATCTCCTCTAAGAACAGCTACCTTTCCGCTAGGGAAGATCGTAGATCCTCCGTCGGCAGTAGCGGTGATGGAATAATACAGGAGCCCGATAGGCAGAGGGGTGAACACCGCGGTGAGATCAAAGTCCCCGTCCATATCGAAGGTATTGGTATCATACATAGCAGAGAAGGGCGCGGGAGTGCCGCTATTCGCAGATATATCCCAGTTAGAAAACTCCCAGGGGGGCGTGCTCAGTGTATCTGGTATGGCTTCAATGGTCACTTCCGTGCCGGGTGCGAATTCGTGGCTGAAAGGCGTGGTCGCCGTTTCGGTGAATCCTCCGATGGTCAGCTCGATCTTTCCATTCCCGTCAACGTCCAGGCCAAGGGTGAAGCCGGTGCCGTCCGCGAAGAATACCGCGGTGAGGTCATAGTTCCCGCCCATCCTAAAGGTGTTGTCCTCCGACAGAACAGAGAAAGGCGATGGAGTACCGCTTGTTGCGGACATCACCCAGTTAGAGAATTTCCACACAGGCGTGCCGGATGTGTCCGGCACAGCCTCTATAGTCACTTCCATGTTGGATGCGAACTCGTAATGGAATGGCGTGGTGACCGTTTCGGTGAATCCTCCGACGGTCAGCCCTATGGTTCCGTTGCCATCAACATCAAGGTCGAGCATAAAGCCTGTACCATCTTCGAAGAATGCCGCGGTGAGATCGTAATCCCCGTCTATCTCAAAGGTGTTGGTATCAGACAGAGAAGAGAACGGAGACGGAACACCGCTGGTCGCGGACATCGACCAGTTGGAGAACTTCCAGGCTGGCGTGCTCAGCGTGTTTGGTATGGCTTCGATGGTCACTTCCGTGTCTGGTGCGAACTCATGGCTGAAGGGTGTGGTCACCGTTTCGGTGAATCCTCCGACGGTCAGCCCTATGGTTCCGTTGCCAGTTACACCGAGTTCCAAAGTGAAGCCTGTGCCGTCCGCGAAGAATATCGCCGTCAGATCATAGTCGCCATCCATCTCGAAGGTGTTATCCTCCGACAGAACAGAGAAAGGCGATGGAGTACCGCTTGTTGCAGACACCTCCCAGTTGGAGAATTTCCATACAGGCGTGCCGGATGTGTCCGGCACGGCCTCTATGGTCACTTCCGTGTCTGGTGCGAACTCGTAATGGAATGGCGTGGTGACCGTTTCGGTGAATCCTCCGACGGTCAGCTCGATCTTTCCGTTCCCATCAACATCAAGTTCAAGCATGAAGCCTGTGCCGTCTTCGAAGAATACCGCGGTGAGATCGTAATCCCCATCCATCTCGAAGGTGTTGGTATCAGACAGAGCATAGAACGGCGAGGGAGTGTCGCTCATAGCAGACACCTCCCAGTTGGAGAATTTCCATGCCGGTGTGCTTACTGTGCCAGGTATGGCTTCGATGGTCACTTCCGTGTTGGATGCGAACTCGTGACTGAAAGGTACGGTCACCGTTTCGGCGAATCCTCCGACGGTCAGCCCGATCTTTCCATTCCCATCAACATCAAGGTCAAGCATGAAGCCTGTGCCGTCTTCGAAGAATATCGCTGTGAGATTGTAATCTCCGTCCATTTCGAAGATGTTGTCCTCCGACAGAGCATAGAATGGCGAGGGAGTGTCGCTGGTAGCGGACATCTCCCAGTTGGAGAACTTCCAGGCCGGCGTGCTTACTGTGTCGGGTATGGCTTCGATTATCACTTCCGTGTTGGATGCGAACTCGTGACTGAAATGTACGGTCACCGTTTCGGCGAATCCTCCGACGGTCAGCCCGATCTTTCCATTCCCATCAACACCAAGGTCAAGCATGAAGCCTGTGCCGTCTTTGAAGAATATCGCTGTGAGATCGTAATCCCCGTCCATTTCGAAAGTATTCGCTTCCGTCGTGGAGAAGAACGGCGAGGGAGTGTCGCTGGTAGCGGACATCTCCCAGTTTGAGAACTTCCAGGCCGGCGTGCCGGATGTGTCCGGTACCGCCTCTATGGTCACTGTGTCCCCGTCGCTGAGCCAGATATCCAGGTGATCAGTGGTGAAGGTGTGGCTGCTTATCGTTACTGAGATCATGCCGTCGCCGTTCACGTTAAGGGCCAGGTTGCGGTCATTGGAGCCATCGGTGAAGTTGGCCGTGAGACTGTAACTGTCTTCCATCTCTACGGTCTGCTGTGCCCCGGAACTTGTGTCGAAGTCATCCGGCATTGCCGAACCCGACCAGTACGAGAACCGATTACCCGCACCTGTTGCAACAGGTGTAAGTTTTATCTCCGTTCCGCCGTTGAACCATGTTCCCCCGCTGACCACATCGATCGGACCCACGGGGCCCATGGCCGTTTCTATCACCAGCGATATCTTGCCAGCCCCTGCTGTATCAAGTATAAGCTCTTGATCATCCGTTCCGTCGGTGAAGTATGCGTAAACGGTATAGCTGAGATTGTTCAGCGTGAATTCCCACGGATTGTCTATCGAAGCGATGAAGCTGCTCCAGTAAGAGAAGTGGTTCACAGGAGTGATCTGCGCGGCAATGCCCATCAACGATATGGTCAGATCCTTGCTCAGCCAGACCGTCTCGCCTGATACCAGCGGAACCGGTGATGCGGACAGGCTGGGGACCGTGAGCTCTACATTACCCAGATTGTCATCGAAGATCACCACCAGCTGCACGTCGTTCGCCCCGTCGGTGAAGTACGCCGTCTGTCCGTAGTCGCCGTCCATCGTGATATCCAAAGGATTCAAAGTGCCTGGCACCGTACCGGTCCAGAATGAGAAGTGGCGGGTGAAAGGCGAAGTTGACGGGACCGCTCCCAAAGATACCTGAGTTCCATCGCTCAAAGGTATGGAAACAGGTGTTGCTATTGTTCCGAATATAGATATGGTGTATATGTCTGTAAGAGTCTCAATTGTTGTGGATATCGATCCGTAAGCGGCGCCGTTCACGGCAAGCGAGAGATCATGATCTCCGTCGGTGAACACTGCTGTCGCATTGCGGTCTCTGCTCATAGCAAACGCAAGGACGTTCGACACACTGTCACCCGCATTACTGCTCCAGAACGAGAATACGCCCGTTATCGGAGCTGCGGTGAGGGTGACCTGAACGCCGTTGGATGCGTACGTTACTGTGTTTGAGTATAGTATGCCTATCACGCTGCCGTCGAACCTGACCTCGACGCTTCCGTCTCCGTCTATCCCTACTATGAGCATACGGGGGTTGTTCGAAGTGAAATTCGCAGTCATATCGTAGCTATCTTCTACCGTAACGGTCTGTCCGGCATTCATAGTGCTGATCGCAGGCATGCTGGTACCGCTCCAGTAAGAGAAGCGGTTCGGTGTTGCGGCGTCGTTAGACGCCGCCAGTTCGACCTGATCTCCGTATGAGAAATACCCTTTGTAAGACACGGACCTTACTTCGAATGATCCTCCTCCGCCGACCGGCGTCACTTCGATGTATGTTCCAGCGATGTATGTTCCGGCAGGACCTACTGCCTTCAGGGTCAGTTCGTAGTATGTTCCGTTTGTGAACACCGCCGTCAGATCATAGTGGCCCTCCATCTTGATCGTCTGCAACGTACCTCTGGATATGTCAAAGGAGGCGGGTATGTTACCTGCCACAGGTATGAGCCAGTACGAGAACTTATCAGGAACTGTCTCTGTTGCCAGCAGACCGACCTCCGTGTCCTCATTGAGGTACAGCGTCCTGCTTCCGCCCGATGCTATAGTGGATGTTCCGCTGCCGAGCACCACAGTGACCTCACCGTTGCCCGCTGCGGAAATATCCAGAGTGTACCACGGCACAGAGGTGAATACCGCTGTGAGAACGTAGTTGACATTTGTGGTGAACACCTGTTCCGTATCCTCCAGTATATCGAATCCGCCCGGGGTGCTGCCGGTGACGTTCCAATAGGAGAAGTAAGTGATGAGCGGGTTCACTGGTGCCGCTGTAAGCGATACAGTATCAGTGCTGTTGAAGTATCCCACATACGCTGGATCGGCCTCGACGATCGTGTGCGTATATGCCCCTATCTTCAGATCTATCGTCCCGGCTCCTGAGATATCCAGTGTGAGCGATCTGTGATCGATTCCGGTGAAGTTCGCAGTGAGATTGTAGTCGTCATTCATGGGGAAAGCGTTCTCGACTAACCCTATCCTGAACGTAGGGGGCACGGCTGTTCCCGACCAGTAGGAAAACTGGTTGTTAGGACCTGGTACCGCCTTTAGAGTGACACCGACGCCGGAATCGATGTTCACAACGCCCGGCATCATCGCACTGGTATATGTGAAACCATACATCACGGATGATATCTCGACCGAGACGCCTATTGATCCTTCGCCGCCCGCTATACTCAAAGCCAGGGTGTAAGGTGTGCCGGTGGTGAACAGTGCGGTTATGGTGTGAGAGTGATTCATTGTGAAGAATACGTCATCGCTGGCTCCATCACTCACGCCCTCGTAGTCACCGCTCCAGAATGAGAATGCGCTACTGCCTCCCGGATTGGCCTGCAGGTGAACTGTGGTCCCGGACGGTATTTGAACAGTGTATCCCGGATATGCTATGTACGTAGTGCCGCCATTGATCGAGTAATCGACCGTGCCGTTGCCGACGATGTTTATCGTCAGATCAAGAACGTCGGCACTCGTGAACATAGCGATTATGTAATGATCATCATCGATGTAGAAGGTCGACGGGTTTGTGCTGGTTCCGTCATCGGGGCCGTTCACCCAGAGATAGAAGGTGTCGTCCAGTGTGTCCGGGCGGGCCTCCAGCTCTACCAGGACTCCGTCGGTGACAGGTATGCCTCCCAGACCATAGAAGTCGGAGATCACTATCGGATAGCCGTCTATCAAAGCATGCACCTTTCCTGGCCCGTCCGCTTCCACATCCAGATCCCATGGCGTAACGCCTCCTGTTGTGGCTGCGAACACTGCGGTTATGTCATGCGCGATGCTCATCGTCACGTTCAGCGTATCCGATATGCCTTCTCTGGTGCCGCTCCAGAATGAGAACATATTGTCCGAACCGTATGCGTCGGCGGTCAGGACCACGACCGTGTCTGTGGTTATGTACATCTCCTGCAGCGACGTCACAGTCGTGACGGTACTGCCTCCGATGCCTATATCCACCTCTCCCGCACCCGCCGGATATATGTCGATCTTCAGGAGACGGTAGGAGGTCTCGGTAAAGTTCGCGACTATGTTATAAGAACTGCCCATGCCCACAGACTGCAGAGTGGGTTCTATGGGGTCGAAGCCCGCAGGCAGCGACCCCGCACCTGCGCTCCAGTAGGAGAATTTGGTGTATGCCCCCTCCACAGCCGTCAGGCCGACCGTCGCCGTGTTATCAAAGTATCCGGTGTACGATGTGACCGTCGAGCTTACGCCGTCGATCGTCACGGTTATGGTGCCCGTTTCGATCACGGACAGCGTAAGGGTGCTGTACCCCGGGCCGGCGAAAACGGCCGTCAGATCGTAGTTGCCGTTCATACGGACTGTCTGGGTCGTTCCCTTAAGGATGTCAAATGCCGCAGGGAGAGCCCCGACAACGCTCCAGTATGAGAACATGTCGCTGACGGTCTCCGCCGCCAGGGCCACGTCCGCTCCGGTGCTGAAGTAGAGTGTTTTTGCGGAAGAGATGCTCTGCGAGCCTCCGCCCGCCGCCACGATCACATTTATAGAACCTGTTCCAGCCCCTCCCACATCAAGGTCGAGGGACTTCTCGTCTCCTGCCGCGGTGAAGTTTGCCGTAAGGGAATAGGTGCCTCCCATTATGATCTCCTGCGGTGTGTCGAATATCCGGAAGCCAAGAGGCGATGCGGCGGTGTTGACCGTCCAATATGAGAAATTACCGCCCGCCGCCGTCGCGGATATCTCCACTTCCGTACCGGATGTGAAGGGTACCGTTACGCTGGTCCCCGAATATATCTGGTCACCGTCAACGGATACGCCCACTGTTCCGGGTCCTCCTGCCGTATCAAGTGTCAGGTAGACGGGCACTCCCACGACGAAATTCGCCGTGACCGCCTCGTCGCTGCCTCCCATAGCAAATGTCAGTTCCGGTTCGATACCTGGGTATGAGCCGCTCCAGTAGGAGAAGATGCCTCCTGCGGGAGGGGCGGGGGCCGCTTCCAATTCCACAGAGGTACCGGATGCCAGCAGGATAGTCAACGGGGCGCCGGCCGGAGTTACTGTGAACCCTGAAGCCGGTATCACCACGCCCAATGATGTGCTCAATGATTTGACGACCACATTTCCTGTTCCTTCTATATCTATCACAAGATCACTGCCGCCCGGCGCAAAGTATGCGTCGACAGAAACGGAGTTGATGCTGAGAGTAAAGGTCAGCGGGTTGGCCACTCCTCCGTAGGTGCCTGCCCAGAAAGAGAAGTCACTGCCGGGCACCAATGTCACTACTGCGCCCACTGGCAGGTTCCTGGTCCATGTCCCCGTCGTGACCGTTGTAGTAGGGTATGGGTCCCCATCGATGTATACCCCCACTGTTCCATCGCTGAACGGAACTCCGATGTTGACCTGCAGGGCGCCAGACGTTGTGAATACTGCATCGAGAGCGTGGTCCTGATCCATTTTCACATCAAAGGGGTTATCAAAACTGACCCCAGCGGTACGTCTCCAGAATTCAAATGGAGAGGCGTCGTCCGTTTCCACTGCTTCGAGTATCACATCCGTACCATCGCTGAGGTATATCGCCCGCACACCGCCTCTGGTTATATCATGTATGACATACGAGTCGAATTCCAGAGTTATTGTGCCGGTGCCTGTCACCGACAGCGTCAGAGTCCGGTCACTTATGCCTTTCGTAAACAATGCTGTGGCCGACTGGTTCCCTGTCAGGCTGAAGTAGACTGTGGGATCCGGACCAGACAGGGCGGGAGTAGAGCCGCTGTACCAGGCAGAGAAGTGTGACGGCAGACTCGTCGATGCGGTGAGCGAACCGGTAGCATTCAGAGGCAGTGTTATGGTCTTGACCGCCGGAGTATCATCCGTGGATTCCACCAGAACAAATGTCGTGGATGTTGCGGCGATAGTTATCGAAACGGTTCCGGGTCCTCCGTCCGTTCCGATCGTCAGGGCCCTGCCGTTGTTTGTGAAGTTGGCCGTTACGGAGTACGGAGCATCCATCTCAAATATCAGAGGGCTGTCCACACCCGGTTTGCTCCCCGACCAGTACGTGAACGCATAGCCGCCGGATGCGGCATGCGTAAGGGACACATACGTGTTCATCGGAATATTGACGTTTATGCTGCTCGTCGTGACGCTCCCCGTGATGGTCAATGAAGACGGAGAAGTGTAAGCATACGATGCGCTTCCTCCGGCGGCGGCGGTCAGCGTAAGCACGCGGACATCGGTCGCAAGGACGAACATGGAGTCTACCTCCGTATCGGCGCTGACCCTGAACGACCATGGATTGTTGCCGCAGTTGCCCAATGTGTCAGTGACCCAGTGTAGGAATGCGTAGTCCGGCATCGGTGCGGCGCTCAGCTCGGCCGTGTGGTCCTTGCTGACGTTAAAGGGTTCGCCGAACGGTATGTCGGATATCGTAAGACTGTTGACTTTAAGCCCGATAGTTCCCTTCACCGGCGCTTCTATCGTCAGGGTAACAACATTGGCCTCATCGTCATAGGCCGCTGTATAGCTGCGGTCTATGTTCGTCCCGTCTATGTTCGCCGTGAAGGCCTGGGTAACATAATTCTCAGTACCCCACCAATATAGGAACGCCTTACCAACGGGAAGCGGATCTTTCAGTTCAACATACGCTTCGCCGTTCGGTATGTTCATATTGCCTGACGACGGATATGTAAAGGTCATCGAACCATACGTCACATCCGCAGTTGCGCCCGCGCCGGGGTTGAGCGTAAGTTCCCAGGTGTCTACAGTGGACGCGAACATCACCGTCTGATAAAGATCGGAATTATCGCCGCTCGAAAGGATGATGCTGGGTTCGGTCGAGTATATGTCCCCTGTCCACGAAACGAACGCTCCGTCCAACGCTGTCACTCTGTGTTCGAGAGTTATGCTTTCTCCGTCCGGAACGAATATCGTTCCAGACTCCGTCAGTGTATTGGTCACGCCTTCTATGGTATAGTCGACCACACCGTACTCATCGCCGATGATGGTCACGGTCACATCATAACCCCTTATGCCCCAAACAGAATAGAAGTCGATCGTTGAAGACCCAGCAGGTATTGTGTAAATGTCGCCCGGATCGTATGCGGAACCGGCTGAGCTGCCAAGCCTCCACTCTACGAACTTGTAAAGTGCGGATGTCCATAGGACGTCAATAGGTTCCGGCAGGGTCATCGCGATCAGTTCCGTACCGTCCCGTTCCCACGGGTCATCGGAGACATTGTATCCGATGATGATGGGGTTATATCCTTCTCCAACAACACGCGTCAGAGATCTGGGGCCGGTTACGGTTGTGTCCTCTATGTACGTATAATCATCATGATAAACAACGTCTATCCTGTCGGCGTCCGAAGCCGTTATCACTAACCTCCCGGATATGTGCTGGCCTGTTTTGAACTCTATGTTACCATACGAAGTTTTGACGAGAACGGTTCCGGCAGCCAGGACAAGCGGGGCCTCGGACGCGAAATAATCATATTCTCCGCCCAGGCTAGTCACTGATTTCCCCGCCGTGTCGTCGTTGTGGTCTATATTGTGTCTTTCCACATACGATAAGGACCACGGGGCGACGGCTTCGTTCAAATGGGCTGTTTTCGCTCTGATCGATTGCGTGAACTCCACATTGTCGGCTATGTGCACGATGTCGTCCTCATATCTCAGCTTGTTACCCAGCCTGTACACGACGCGGTACATTGTCGTACCGACGTTTGTTTCCGCAACAACGGCGTCGCCTGAGACGGAGTGCTTGTAAGCAGTGAATGTTTTCACCAATCCGCTCGGGTCGTATTCGAGAGATATTTCATGAGGCGTGGTTTCATCCACAATGGGAAGGTACAGGTTAAGGTAGTCGTAGTACATCCCTGCCACATCCAGATTCATATGTCTTCCCTGAACATGGAAGTCCGCATATCTTTCCGTGTCGTTATATTCTGAATACAGGAATCCGGCTTTGCGGACGAACAACGACTGGGGATTGTCCGTTGGTTCCAGATCGATGACATACATCATAAGGGTCTTACCTTGGGAGTCTTCCACCACATACCCTCCGCTTGTCAGGTCCATGTTGCCGGATGCCCTTATAGATCCGCCGTTAATGATTGGAGATTTCCCGAAATCCCCGTTCGAGCCTATCGGAACATTCATCTCCGCGGTTCCGCGCGTTCTGGAGATGTTTATAACTCCTCCATCGATTTGAACGTAAGAGCCTGAATGGGGGGCCAGATTGCTCCCTAACGCCGCACCGGCGTAGGCGGCAGCTGTGCCTGCCGTAATTGAGACCCGCACGTTTACATTTCCGCCCGTTATATTCACGACTGATGGTTGTGTTTCCTCGGCACCGCCTCCTATGGCTGCACCTTGCCCTCTTGTGATAGTTCCGGTACATTTCCTGTCCACAAGCACGTATCCGCCGGATATCCTTACATCCGCTCCGCCTCCCGGCACGCCGGGCTCGGTGCCTGCACCGCCGCCGATACCGGCACCCCTAAGGGTGCCATAAATGGATGTGCCTGTTTTGGTCTGATGTATTTCAATGTACCCTCCGCTTATCGATACATAGTTTTGGCCGCCTGTCTCATTGACTCCGATCGCATGACCTGGCGATGCATAATAATATTGACCGGATGCCGCCCCTATTCCCGTTCCGGACACCGCTCCCGATGTCTGCTTTATTATAATCGTACCGCCGGATATATCTATGGTCCCGCTGTCTCCTGATTTTGAATTACGGTTGGAAGCCCCGCCAATAGCGGCGCCGCGCAACCCGTATGTGCCGTCCGAGCAGTCCTGAGATATATCGATCGACCCGCCGGTTATTGTTATGATGCCTCCGTGCCCGGCCCTTATCGATGTGTCGGATGCTCCCCCTCCCCCTATTGCTGGTGAATAAACGGCAAGAGTAGAATTCTGATAAGATTCGATCTTGCCACCGTGCATTTCGAAGACGCCTCCGTCCCCGCCGCTCGCATAGCCCCCGTCGGTCCGTCCTCCGCCGCCGATGGAGGCCCCGCGCAATGTAGCGCCGCCAGAGTTGTGGTACAGTTCCAGCGATCCTGATTCTATTCGTATGTGCCCGCCTTTCTCTCCGGACTGCCCCGCGCTTACGCCGCCGTTGCCTCCGATCAAAGCACCCGTCGATATGGCCGCGTTTGTTCGGCTTATCTTTAGGCTTCCTTCACCCTGTCCCGTTATTATGACGTCAGAATAGCCAGATCCGTCCTCGACGGCCCTTATGGCCGCTGAAGAAATAGAGTTGTGTATTATGGTGCTATCGCCGACCAACTGAAAAATCACTTTGGCCCCTGGGTTTATATTCACTTTGTTATTTCCTGCGGCCGTTCTACTATCGTTTATAGAAATAGCATCTAAAACGACATACAGGCGATAATCATTCGGGTAAGGAGTGTTATTTGTTAAAGTGAATACAATGCTCCCCCATCTGAACCCGCCGCTGCTGGAAAATTGAATTATGTTGCTCTCCAGGATCAGCCACGTACTCCATGTGGTGTTAGCATCATTTGTGGCTACGCGGTATTTGTATGCGCCTGAACCGCCATTTTCGTCCGGGTCCCACGTTATCTCTCTGTTTCTGTCTTGATCCGTGGCTGCGTTGGTCAGCAGAAACTTCGATGCAGACGGTATCTCCTGCCATTGAGCATAGAAAACGACATCGGTGCTCCCTATGAAGAATCTGTCCTCGTAAGGCGTTGTGAAGCCGTATTCGACAGTTCTGTGATCATCAAACTCAGTGGGAGACGAACTCCAACCTACAAACACATAACCTGCTCTGCTGGGCAGAGGATCGAAAAGCACCTCTGAAGAATCCATTCCTATCTCAAATGTTGTGGTATCCGGAACGGGTCCGAATCCATTATTGGCGTTATATGAGACCGTCCTCAAAGGCGATCCGCCGGTGTATTCTGTATTGAACTATACTGCAGTGAAAGGCACTGCGACCATTATTAACACTGCTATTATTGCCGTTGGTGCGGAAACACGTCCGCCTATACTAAGATGTAATCTAATACTGCACCCCCCCTGTATCATCATTCCCGACTCATTCTGCCGATTACGGAGTTTCTCCGGAACGATATTAATTGCAACAGATTACGTAACACCGTATATAATTTTTGTATATTTTATCCCTTTTTTATGCGTATTTAATATAATTTGTATACGCTATACTCCATTGAAGGCCGTTGTCTATGGCCTTTTACGTCAAATGGATCCGTAACGCAAAAACTTTCATCGATGTTGACTAATATTAACACAGTATGAAACAAAAATACGCCATAGAACCAATCTAGTGGCCATGATCATGAAAACATACAGGAACCCCTTATGTGGCCACTATCGGAATACAAATACAGCCACAAGGAGCGTGGACCGCAACGCCCGCAGTCCGGAGCATCGGTACCCCTCGTATGAACGACGCCACTGTTTCCATCGGATACCTCCGCGTTCTCCAGTGTGCGGCGACCTTCAATGGGGCCTTTCACCTTTTGCAGAATCGGTTTTGCTGAGCCGAAACCGTACCTATCACATACGGACGTACAAAACACCCCGCCGGCTGCAATGACATATACCACGCGGGAACGTGGTTCAGAGGACTAAGAGAACGAAATCTACCTATATATGCAAGCCCATTTTCCGTCTAAGGTGATAAAATCAAAACCAAGTACATAGCAGCAATAGTGATCGTAGTCGCGGTTTCACTGATCCTGCTTACGCTCTATCTTGCAGGTTTCCTCTGAACTGATTATGAAGACGGACAGCGTCCAAGAGGTACGGCGCAAATGCGGCCCTTTACACTAGAGATAACGGTATCTCGGATCGATCCTTGCCACATATAATGGATAAGCCAATGCGCAAAGGGAAGCAATAAGAGAACCACCGCTTATAGAGAATACGTTCTAAGCGATGGGATCATACGCCTGCCAGCCTTGCCCGAAGAGCGGCTGGGACGACCATACCCATGTCGGGCGTGAGGATATGCCTTGATGGGGCAGAGACATTTTCAAAAGCGTGATCTGTAACGATGTGGGACGCGATAGTATAGCGATTCTGTGCTGAAGATAAAATCATACCTCTCCGGCCCCCAGGCCGGAGATCAATCGGGGCGCCGCATAATTTTTAAAAACGAGAAGAGAAGAGTTTTATTGGAAGAGGTTTAAGAGGCCAGCTAGTTACGCAAGGTGGGAGCAGAGGGATTTGAACCCCCGTCAGCGGGTTTCCACCACGGAGGGAGCTACCCTCCGCGAAATTATGAGTCATCGCTCCAGTTACTCATCAACTGTCAGCAAGCTCTCCTAATCATTCTCGATAACTGGAGCCCGCCAGTCTGCCAGGTTAGCCTATACTCCCTTGATGTCACTGTCAGGATCACTTCTTGCGTAACTTTGCTGCTCTCTTTCTTCTTCTCATCTTCTTCTTGCGCCATTTCCAACGCTGGTTGCCGCGTTTCTTCCAGGCGCGTGAGCTTCTTTTCATGCTATTTCCTCTTCGCGGATGTCCATCGCCGCAACGATGCATCCTTTGGCGGGCCCGTCGGGACTTTCGGTCCCCTCGTCAGGAACTTTCGAACCCGAGGCGTCTGGCTTAGAAGGCCAGCGCTATATCCTGGCTAAGCCACGGGCCCCGCCAACCTCCATCTACTACTATCATTTAAAGCTTTACATGCGGTCACGATGTCAGTTGCCGCCTGTCACGAAGTCGTACAGCGACCCGTAACCGGTGAACATGAGTATAGATTCGATTATGCAAACGAGCGCCAGCACCAGCAGAAGGGGCCACCAGTTGAACAGCTTTCCGAACAGTTTGACGATCGCTTCCGCGAAATGCAGTATCATATACACAATGGCGCCCGCTACGAAAGCGACTATTACCCTAGGCCAGCCTTCGGCCAGGAACTCCAGCCCTGTGCCCATCAGGCTTCCTAGCAGAACATAAACGAGCACCATCACCAGCAGTGCTCCGATGACCGCGAAATGGACCTCACGGAACGGCCTTATAACTAGAGTGAACCCTGCAACCGCTATCAGAACGGCGGCGAAAAGATTCCATTCGGCATACGACGAGATGACCATGGCGATCATTATTACACCGAATATTAACCCCAGCCCCATGAACACCTTGTACTTCTTTGAGTGTTTGTCTTTGACATAGCTGAAGACAATCAGCAACGCGATCAGCCCCCCTACCATGAGCATTATCTCGGGAGCGTGGGCCGAAATGAAATCAGTTATCGATTCCGCATCCATGTTTTGTGATATCTGTCGAACATTATAATGATGACCATGATGCCGCCGATGCATCCCCTCTCTCAGCGGGTCATACGTACTGGAGATCGTCCAGTCTTATGTATCTGCCGCCCAGCATCTTTGAGAGATTCAGCGCGTGGTTTATCTTTCCCGGGATCAGACTGGAATCTATGACTATCCATTCCGTATGCGGTATCTTCATTACGGCGGCCACCTTTTTGATCTCGATGGTCGCATCCTTCCCCCTTTGGACCGGATATGTCGCTTCGCCGTCGGTTATAAGGATCACATAGCATCTCTCTTCCGAGTTCTTCCGGACGTAGTTCATCATGTATTCCCTGATGAGCATGAGCGCGGGGCCTAGGGGGGTCCCGTCGCCGGTCGCCGTATTCTCCAGGATATCGCATATCCCTTCGGCGGAGCGCGTGAATGGGACGGATATCCTTACCTCCCCTGTCCTGAACGTGAGGAGCGCGACCTTATCCCTTTGGACATAGCTGTCCATGAGCATGGCTTTGACGCCGTTCTTTATGTCCTGCATCATCCCGCTTTTCACCAGGGAGCCGCTTACGTCAACCGCAAAGAGAAAAGAACAGGAATCCTTTTTGATCCGGATCTTATCTCTTATATCCTGCGGCTCTATGTTTATGCTCAGCCCCTTACTTCTGCGAGACCTCTGATACGGCGCGGCGGCGCGCACGGTCGCGTCGAAGGCGGGATCTGTCGACCTCCCGTCAGGTATCTTGAACCTGCGGTACCGGCCGGTCAGTTTGTTCGTCGTCATGTTCTTCCTTCTTCCGACCTTTCCGGCTATCCTGTGCAGGCGCACCGCTTCGACGTTATCCATGTCCTCCAGTCTTTCTTTGACCGAGTTCGTTATCTCCGCCACGGTGCCCAGGTTCTCTTTGACCGCGGAGGTTCCGTCGTTGACGTACTCTTCCTCCTCGTCCCCCTCGTCCTCTGTTCCTTCCGGAGGTTCCGGCATGGCGGCCGCCCGCACATCCTCCTGAGGGTTGTCCTCCTCATCGGGAGCGTCGCTCTTCTGCGTGTTGATGATTCCCCTTTCCTTTACCGCGGCCTTCCTTCTGTGAAGGAGACACATGATGGCCGCATCTTTTATGTCGGCATCGGTGACCGCGGTCCGCCCGCCGAGGGCGGCGAGCACCTTAGATACCTTTGCCACAGAGATATCAGCGCGGTGCCCTTTGACATCCAGATCCAAGCATACTCCGGATATTTTTTCCAGATCGGACCGCGTTATCTCCGTTTCTTTAAGAATGGCCTTTGCGCCGGATATCCGGAGCAGAACTTCGGAATCGTCCTTCGAGTACCTTTCGGCGAACCCTTCCGGGTCCGCGTCGAACTCCAGGTTCGATATTATTATGAGGCTTCTGTCATCCTCATTGTCGGCGGAAAATGACTGGACGCAGATGTCGAATCTGTCGGCTATGCTGTCCGGCAGCGTCTGCTCGGCGGGATCCATCGTTGCGATGACCGTGGTTTTGAGACTGTATTCGGCGGATATGCCTTCTCTTTCGACCACCACCTTCTGTGATTCCACACAGTCCATTATGGAACTGATCGTCCTTGCGTCGAACAGATTGATGTTGTCGATATACAGTATGTTGCCGTCGGCCCTCTGCAGTATCCCGTCCTTTATCGCCGTCTTCCCGAACTTTATGGCATCCTCTATGTCAAGTCCTCCGAACAGCTGCTCGTCGGTCACGTTCTGGGGCACGTTCACTATTTCCTTATCCGGAAGTATGTCCACAAATGACCTTACGATCACGCTTTTAGCCGTACCCGTCGGGCCTTTTATCAGCATACCCAGGAGATCATCGTCCGCCGCGACGCACTCAAGCGCTTTCTTGACGTCCCCCATGCCTTTTACTGCGGAAAAGGGAAGACAGCGCCTCAAAACTCCTGAAGACATATCCTTAGTTCTCCGATGTCAAACTTGGAATCCTCGAATGGTTTTCTTTTTATACGGTGCGTCAGGACCATGGGCGCGACGGTCGCTATGTCCTCTTTGTCCGCCTTCTCCCTTCCGTCCAAGGCGGCGTTGGCCCTTGCCGCCCTTACCATTGTTATGTCCGCTCTGTGGCCTTCCATCTCGAAATACAAGGCGACATGGGATGCGAGAGCGATGATCTCTTTGTCCGCCGCCGCGCCGAACAGGATCTTCCTTGCGTTCAGCACGCTGTCCTTTATCCGCCGGGTCTCTTCCGCATAAGCTTCTGTGAACCCTTTTGGGTCCGCGTCGAAAGCGAGTCTCCTCGCGACTATCTCCGTCCTTACCGGCAGATCCTTCTCGCCGCGTATCTCCACGCACAGGCCGAATCTGTCGAGAAGCTGCGGCCTGATCTCCCCCTCTTCGGGGTTCATGGACCCGACTAAAATGAACTTCGACGGGTGTTCGAAGGATATCCCTTCTCTTTCGACATAGTTAACGCCCATGGCCGCCGCGTCAAGCAGAAGATCGACCATGTGATCCTCCAAAAGATTCACCTCGTCCACATAGAGCAGGTTTCCGTTGGCCTGCGCCAGCACGCCGGGTTCGAATTTCTTTTTCCCCGTTTGCAAAACATGTTCTATGTCCAGCGTCCCGGCTATCCTGTCCTCCGTGGCGCTGAGAGGCAGTTCGACCACGCGCATCGGCGATCTCTCGGATTCCAGATTTGCTCCGGACGCGGCCGCCTCGGCGCAGTTCTGACACAGTCCTCTGCTCCGTTTCGGATCGCAGTGGTATATGCAGCCTTTAACGTGTTCGACCTCCGGAAGGACCTGGGCGAGGGACCTTACCGTCGTAGATTTCGCAGTTCCTTTCTCCCCTTTGATGAGGATCCCCCCTACGCCTGGATCGACAACGTTCAGAAGCAGAGCGGTCTTCATTTGCTCCTGACCGACGATCGCCGCGAACGGAAACAGCAACTGTTTTTCTTTTGACATGGGATATCGTATGCTTCCTATGATTAATTAATTCCCATGGTACAACTATGTAGTTTCGGTACTTTCAGGCACCTCTCAGAACCGCTTAAGTATCAGCACGGCAGGTAAGAAGGATGGTAAAAAAACATGACCAAAGCGAATCGTGCGGGCGGCGTTCCGGAGTACGACGGGGATGGTCCCGACTACTATGAGTTCATAGGGATAAAGTGGTGCGAGCAGTGCAGACAGGAGACCTGCACATGCCCCAGATACGTCAGATCGCAGAGGGGAACGGTGCTTTGGATGCACGAGGACATCGGGGCCATGATGATATCCGTCGAAGACGGCGCCCAGCCCTGGGAGATGATCGGGCGGTGTTACCATGAGATAGAACCGGAAAGCGGCGTCGATTACGTGTACCAGCTGATGGATTACATGACCGGCCCGCTGCACGGCTGCGTCTTTCAGGTGAAAAGGGTCGGCGACCGATACACCCTGCCTGACGAGAACGGACGCATGAGAGGCATGGGATGGAAACCGAGGATAACCGTGTGATATACGTAGCTAACTGTAGTATTCGTCTTTTATTAACTGACGGCCTCAATCTACCATACATGCCGACAGAAAACACAGAAGGGGATTATGAAAACACATTTGAATTCAAACAGTACTCGATATTATTCATCATCAGGGACCTGTTATCATTTTCCAAAGAGATGATAGCCGAGAATCATGAAGAGGACCCGGTATTCCTGAGCGAGATGCTTGAGATGGTAGAAAATAGGATTGGACGGCTGACCGGCCTGATACCGGCAGGGCCGTGAGAGGATCTATCGCTCCGTTTCCGTTCGATATGGTCATTTGTGCGGGCCGGGTCGGTGGCTAGCGCATCTTCCTCCGGAGCGCATGTATCCCGCCCCGGTTTCCCATGCTGGTCTCCGTTTCCCGCCGTGAACCTATCATTCGCAGGCGTCCCGCCTTTCGTTTCGCCATTTTTTCTTATATTCTTCAAGACCCGCGTCTTCTCTCTTCCTTGCCGCGCACCACATTCCTGCGGACTGGGTCTAACACCATGTCAAAGTCTTTGGGAAAGAGATCTTCCAGTGCTTCCGCCCCGTGTTCGATCTTGAAATCCATCTCATCTTCATACAATGGCAGCACCTGATAGAAGTTGATCTCATCGCCGTTCGGCAGACTGCAGACCGCTGCTTCCTGCCCGAAAAGATACGGCATGGTGATCAATGCGCCGCACAGTTCGGTGTTATCCGCATACGGTTCCTCGTTCGACACAGTATGACCGTAACCCAGCCACGTGCGGTTATCGCCGGGAAGGCGGGCGATCGACTTAAGGCATCGGATAGGCCAGTACCAATTCTCATCCTCATTCTGGATGTCCCAGTCGGGCGGGAGGGCTATCAGGACCTCGGCCCTGTCGAGACCCTTGCCGCGCAGTTCTCTGGGCACCTTCATGCGGTGTGCGCCCATACCCATGGTGACCAGTGTGTAATAATTGCGCCGAGGCGCGGGGTCCACTATGCATATGTCCACATGTATATCCGGCGAGAATATCTCATGGAACACATTTTTAAAATCGCCGAACTTGGCGGCGATGTGAGATTCCACCGCCTCCATCTCATGTTCGGTATAAAGTTCTGGCAGCTGCTTTCTTTTGAACACCATTACGGATTCATTTAGCGGCATTATATACCTTCGTCTTCCATGAAAGCGGCGGCCGTTGTCCGCATCAGGAAGGATCCAGCCTCTGGAACTCTGTCCCGCGCATCTTCGTCGCCACCGGTATCTTCGTTGTACGCAGGTTCTCCCCGACCTCATCCGCATTGAACGTTTTGCACAATGTGTACGCGGCCTCGTTGTATTTGTCCTCGGTGGCTATCGTCCCGCCTACCAGCATATAGGGGCTGATGTTATGCTCGAACGCTCCGAAGTATGTTCCCATGACGCAGAGCTGAGTGACCATTCCGGCAAGAAGCACGCTGTCGCAGCCGCACTCTCTGACGGCGTCCGCCAGCTTTGTCTCTATAAATGAATTCATGTGGATCTTATGGATCAGGATGTCTCCGGGATCGGACACTATGCCATGCAGGTATTCGTCGCCATCGTCTTTGCTGTACGGTGAACATTCGCACGGGCCGTCATAATGAACGAATATCACCGGTCTGCCGTTATCACGGAACATGGCTGCGACAGTGTTTATCGTTTCGATCTCATTTTTATTCCCTCTTTCCGGTATGGATCCTCCGGTGAACTTCCTCTGAACGTCCACCACGACTAAAGCTATCTTCCTGTCCTTCTTCTCCGGCATGAAATCAGGCATATGATGGAGCATACGTCCATAGGTTAATATTTATGACGGTGGGGGAATGCGCATCTTCCCCGGAGACAGGGTAAAAGAAAAGGTGCATTCGCAAGCAGAAGATCGGAATGAAACAAACGCTGGGTCATGGCCCCGAACGATCTGTTGGCATCATGGTCAGTGCTGATCGTGCCGAAAAGATGTGATTAAAAGAGAGAAGGGGGCTGTGCCCCGTTTTATTAAGATAGTTTTATCACGGATGATTTTCCAGGTAGATCTTGTCCGATACATATTCCCCCGGTATGGTGTATATGCCCCTGTCGTCAGGGAATACATACTTCCACGATCCTCCCTCTCCGATACGGTAGGCTATTCCTCCGGCGTATCCTCCCTTTACCGTAAAGGTGTACGGCGACCCGCTTTTTGCTCTGCTGTCACCGGTTATAGAGAGATTTTGTTTGAAGACCTTGTGAAAGCCTTCCTTTGGCATGATGGCCAAGGCCGCGGCGATGACCACTATGACAAAGATAATGGCGTTGATGACGGTCCACTTGTCAACAAAGGTCATTGGCAGGCTCATGTCCTCTGTGATTATGAAGAACAATATGCCCGCAACAGCGGCTATTGCCGCGACCAACATCCAAGCGAAACTGCGTCCCGCAGATTTCGCGGTCTCGTCACGTCTGCCTTCCCTTTCCTTTTCTTTCCGCATCCCATCGACAACGGCAACGATAGCGATGACAATGCCTATCAAAGCCAATATCAAATTCAATAAGGCCCACTCTCCCTTTCCGGATACGTGGGGCGAACCGATAGTTTCTTCATACAGGGCTTTGACGACCAGATCGGAGGTAATATAATCGAACGGCTTGTCCCAGCCGGCGAAAACATAGCCTTCGCGCGACGGGTCGGGGGGCGCAACTGCGGCGGCGCCGTACGGCACCTTGTCCGTCTTGAGCACCGTGTTGTCCCAATCGACGAAAGTGACGATATATGCCATCTGCCATACAGCATAGAGGGTCGTGTTGGTGTATATACGGAAACTGCCGCCGGGTATGTGTGTGGCGGCGGTGGCGGCGGGGTCGACCGACCAGCCGAGGAATACATGGTCCGTTTTGACCATGTTGCTCTGCCCGAGGATGGTGACGGAGTCGCCGCTCAGGTACCTCCCGCCATCGACCGGGGCCGTGCCATAGGTGTTGCCGTTGCCGTTATAGATCACAAAGTACGTCGCGGGCGTCGGCGGTATCGGCGGCGGCGTGGGGGGCAGCGGCGTCCACTGGGCATAAACTACTGTATCTGTGGTGATCACCGGGCTAGAATCTGTATAAACAGTTCCGGTGCCGTCCCTTGAAGCATTCCAGCCCGCGAACTCATAGCCGGCCCAGGCCGGATCCGCGGGCATCTGCGCACCGATGACGGTGTTCCTCGCCACCGTTATGATTTTGAAGATGGTGTCGTCTGAGGCAGAATGATTCTGCATGAAGGTAACAAGCGTGAGCTGGGTGCCGCCTGGATAACTTATATCAAAATTGTTGTAGCCCTGATCGAACGGGTCGGTCCAAATGACCCCCTCGCCGTTGTTGCCTATCTGGGCATAGTAGGTTGCGTCATCCGACGGATCCCTGGAATAGGCGGTACCGGCGCTGTTGCCCGAGAACACCACTCCGGCCGCTACGGTGACCTTGTTGAGATAGGCGCGGGACACCCATATGCCGCCTCCGCTCGAGGGTGTGCTGTTGTTCGTTATGGAGCCGCCGTTGATCACAATGTTGGCAGTGGGGTCGAAGGAGTAATTGAGATATATGCCGCCTCCGCCGCCGGAGACGGTGGAATTGCCCTCAACGGAGCCCCCCTCCATGGTGAATCTCCTGGCCTCGTTGAAGACGCCCCCTCCCCATGTCGCAGAGTTGCCGATGATGGCCGCATTGTCATACATGGTGAAGAACCCGTAGTTGTACACGCCGCCTCCGCTGCTATACTGGTACAGCAGCCCCTTGTTTTTCGATATGATAGCGTCACCGGACATGTCAAAGATGTTGTTGAGGTAGTTGAACACGCCTCCGCCGAAACGGGCCTGGTTCCCTACGATCTCACCGCCGCTCATCGTAACGGTGCCCCACCAGTTGCATATACCGCCGCCGAAGCCCGAGTTATATGGGGGTAAGGTTGGGCCCATTATGGCTTCGTTGCCGGAGATCGTCCCTCCGGACATGTTGATGACTGCCTGCCCGTCATTGTTCACGCCGCCGCCTATGTAGCTGGCCTCGTTGTCCGAGATCGACCCTCCGAAAAGGTTGAACACTGTGCCGGTAGCGTAATTGTACACGCCGCCGCCCTCGGCGGCCTTGTTGCCGGTGATCACGGAGGGGACACCGCCGCTGTCCTCCTGCATGTTGAAGGTTCCCCGGTTATACACGCCGCCGCCGGAGTAGCCGTTACCGGTACTGTTGCCGGATATCTCTCCGCCGTTCATCGTAAACAGGCCGAGGCTGTTGTACACGCCGCCTCCGCCGCCGTATAATCCCTTGTTCTCGGAGATCGTTCCGCCGTTCATAGTGAACTCGGCGGCCGCGCCACTGATGGAGATGCCGCCGCCGTACATGTTCGACGTGTTCCCTGAGACCGTGGCCCCGGCGTTCATTATGAATATGCCGGTGTTGTAGATGCCTCCGCCGTACGAGTTTGCTTTGTTGTCGGAGACTGTCGCGCCCGGGTTCAATATGAGCGTGCCCGCATTATTTACGCCGCCGCCGTATTGAGAGCCGGTAACATTCCCGCCGGTGATGATTATGTCCCTGAGGTAGAGCGTGCCGCCTGCCGTGACGCTGGCCACGCGGCCGAGCCCGGCCGCATCGATGGTGAACGGCGCGCCTGGAACATCCGCGCTTGTGAACTTGATGATCTTATTTGCCGGCACGGTGATCGTATTCGCCGCTGCCGTGAATGTAATGTCGGCGGTCAATTCTATGGATACGGGGTCGCCGTCGGCCGCTGCGGTGATGGCCGCCTTGAGCGCGGCGAGGTCGCCAGCCTGGACGGGCGTACCCCACTGTCTGTCGAACCCTGCATATAATTTCAGATCACCGTATACCTTTTTCGTAAAATCAAAGGGTTCCGCTTCCCCTGTCGCGTACCAGCCGCTGAAGTCATATCCGGGAGGAATATCGGTGGGGCTGCCTGGGTCTTCGCATGTCCCGCCTCTGAGGACGTGCTGCTCATCGAACGACGGTACGAATTCCCTTAGGTCGTGCAGATTATCGGGGTCGTTGCCTGGACCCCAGGTGATGAAGGAGATTGAATATTCACTGCCCTCGGCTGTGTGGGAGTTATACTGGAATACAATGACCGCCGCCGCCAGGACGACCGTCAGACACAGCATTATACCCACTATCTTGTACCAAACTATTTTCTTCATTGCGAGACCACCATTTTTCTTTCAGAGTGTTTAGAAGGCCAATGAGTTGACGTTTGTTAAATCTATATCGTTGCTTTGAGTATATGTATATTTCATAGCTACTGCTAGGGATTCTATCTATGGGTCCTTATGAAGTTTGAACGCAGCGCTTCGTCGCAACCGTTGCGCAGACAGCCTATATCTCGCGCTCAGCCCTTAAACAGTACAAAAGTAGAAGTGGACAGGGCGAGATTTGAACTCGCGGCCTCTACCATGCCAAGGTAGCGATCTTCCAACTGATCTACCTGCCCGTGTGTCCTCCGAACGAAGAGCCATTATTAAAGATTTGGCTTAATCTCCGGCAGATCCCCGGCAGGCGCGAACAAAGATATATTACGACAGCCTTTGAAAAACCGGGATGACCCATGCCAAGACCGACGACGAAGGCCGAACTGATCGGCGCCGCTACGGAGCAATTTGATAAACTATGGAAAATTATTGACTCCATGCCCGATGATGTGCAGAACAAAGCGTTCGATTTCGGCGATGCCGCCGATAAGAAGGAGGCGCATTGGACCCGCGACAAGAACTTGAGGGACGTACTCATCCATCTTTATGAATGGCACCGGATGGTCCAAAGGTGGTATGAGGAGGGGACCATGAAAGGCGGTATGCCCGCGGTACCCGGAGAAGGCTACACTTGGGTGACCCTTCCCGATCTCAACATGGAGATCTGGAAAAGATACCAGGATGTCCCTCTTGAATCAGCGAAGGAAATGCTCAGAAAAAGTCACGGGGAAATAATGAAGACCATTGAGTCCCATACGGATGAGGAGCTGTTCTCCAAAGGGATCTACAAATGGACAAAGACCACAACACTGGGGGCGTATTTCATCAGTTCCACGTCCAGCCATTACGACTGGGCAGTGAAGAAGATCAAGCTGCATGCCAAGACGTGCGGGAAATAAGCCGGCGGCGGGCACCACTTTAATAAATATTACCCGGATTACTCTATATGTACGCTATAGAGGTGTCCAGCCTGAAAAAGTACTACGGCGACGTCAAAGCTGTAGATGACATATCCTTCACCGTGGGCTCCGGGCAGCTCTTTGCCTTCCTCGGCCCGAACGGCGCGGGGAAGAGTACCACCATCGATGTCCTTTGCACATTCCTGAAGCCTGACGGCGGAGTTGTGAAGATATTCGGGAATTCGCTCGGAGAAGATGACGATAAGATCAGGTCTGACATCGGAGTAGTGTTCCAGAAAGGCACGCTGGATCCTTTGCTTACGGTGAGGGAGAACCTGGTGTTCAGGGGAAGACTCTATGACACGGACTCCATCGAGGAGAGGTTGCAGAAGGCCATGGACGCCGTAGGGATATCCGATATTGCCGACAGAAGGTACGGCAAGCTCTCCGGGGGGCAGAAAAGGAGGGCTGACATCGCTAGGGCGCTGATAAGCACACCTAAGCTTCTGTTCCTGGACGAGCCCACAACTGGGCTGGACCCTCAGACGAGGCATAATGTATGGGAGATCATACTTGACCTGAAGAACAAAGAGGGGGTGACCGTCTTCCTCACAACCCACTACATGGAGGAGGCCGCCGGGGCGGACTATGTGGTTGTAATTGACAAGGGCAAGATCTCTGCGGAGGGAACCCCTACTGAACTCAAGGAAAAATTCAGCTCGGACGCAGTGAAGATCGTTCCTAAGGCGGAGTCCCCCCTTTCCGAACTGCTCACGTCGGACGGCGTGAACTTTTCCGAAGAAGGGGGCGTGATAACGATACCGATCGACCACACGATGGACTCCCTCCCTCTGATAGACCGCTACCGAGGGCACATTGCCAACATCCAGGTTCTCAGCGGCACTCTGGATGACGCCTTTGTGAAGATAATAGAAGAAGGGGGACTGGAATGACCTCTAATCTGATCCTGTTCACATCCCGTAACGTGAAGGTTTTCTTCCGGGACAGGACGGCGGTGGTGTTCTCAATGTTTGCCGCATTGATCGTCATCGCACTTTATTTTCTATTCTTAGGCGATACGATAACTGCCTCATACGAACATATTCCCGGCGCGAGGACCATCGTAGACAGCTGGGCGATGGCCGGCCTTATGGCGGTCGTGCCGGTGACCGCATCGCTTGGCGCCCTGGGCATAATGATACAGGATAAGATCTCGGGCGCCGTACGGGACCTCACGGTGTCGCCCATGAGAAGGTATGAGATCGTGGGCGGATACGTGCTGAGCACTTTCATAGTGTGCACCGCCTTGAGCCTCCTGGCACTGACTTTCGCAGAAGCTTATATCGTATACAACGGCGGGTCGCTCCTGAGCTCCGTACAATTCGCCAAGGTCCTGGGGCTGGTGCTGCTGTCCGTCATCTCCTCAAGCGCGATTATGTTCGTGGTGGCGCTTTTCATCAGCTCGAACAATGCGTACTCTGCGGTAAGTACCATCGTCGGGACAATGATAGGTTTCCTCACAGGGGTCTTCGTTCCGATCGGAGTGCTGCCGTCGGCGGTGGGTACGGTGGTTAAGATGGTCCCAGCTTCGCACTCTGCCTCTCTTTTCAGACAGGTCATGATGGAGGGGCCGATGATGTCCATGGAAGGCATGCCTCCGGAAGAGATGCTGGAGTTCGAATTGGATATGGGGGTAAAGTTCGGATTCGGGGACGGACTTGTTACTACGGAAATGAGCATCCTGATCCTTGTTGCGGTCACTGCGGCATTCTTCATATTTGCGGTCCTTATGCTGTCCATCAAACGCAAATCCTGATGCGAGAGGCGGCTAATGTTCAGGTCTCTGCGGGACGGATAACATCGGGCATGTGATCAAGGGCCTGTGCGGTCGTATAATCGCGATTATATAATCACGATTATGTGCAATTGTGCACAGCCTGCGCCTGGCGGCCATTGGCACGGTCGGGCCTTGGCCGGGAATGCGTTCCGATATCCTCATTCTTTCAGCAGATTATCGAAATATCCCTGTATCAGGATCACGGGGGTCCCTTTGTCTCCGCTTCCGCTCACCAGGTCCGCAAGGCTTCCCAGCAGGTCCTTGTATTGCCTCGGTGTCGTTCCCAGCGAGAGCGTTTCCTGATCTTTACTCTCCATCGCTCTTTTAAGGGCCGCCTCTTTGTCCTTCTCTCCCGCAACGACCATTTTAAGCTTCACTTCACTGGGAGAACCCTCGAGTCCTTCCGTATTGCCGGGGCATACCACCGGATCCGCCAATTCCCATATTCCGCATACCGGATCCCTGAACGCGCCGTCGGCATAGATCATGACATGCGGCCTCGTTTTTGTTCTTTTGTAGAATTCATCCTGAACCTTATGAACGAACGCGCCGCAATCCCTGGGGAATAGCTTTACCTTATCCTGACCAAACATGTTAGAGCCCAATAACCCGTATTTCTCATTGTGACCGCGCATGCTGTCCGGTTCGTTCAGCAGGTCAGCAAGCGTTAAGACCTTGTTCGCGCCGCTCTTAAGCAGGTAGTCCTTTGTCATCTCCCTGCCGTGTATATCGGCCGCTATGACATCCTTGGTATGCCTCAATATGGCGGCTGGGTCTTTGCTGAGTATCACCTCGATGTTGTCGTTAAGGCTTGTGTAGAGGTCTATGTAGTCGATCTTGGTGAACTCGTGAACATATTCGCCGTACTTGTTCCGGAACTCCTTGCCGGTGAACTGCTCTCCGCCGGGAGAATAGCTGTAGGGATTCCACTTTTTAAGGTCCATGATGGGATTTCCGACCTCATCCTGGGGATAATTCAGGAGCACCGTTATCTTCTTCGCACCTCTCGAGATGCCTCTGAGGATCTGTGCGAACCTGTTCCTTGACATTATCGGGAACACGACCCCTATGTGCTTGTCTTTGCCGAACTTTGACTCCACATCCTCAGCTATCGAATCAAGGGGGGCAAAGTTCCCTTGCGATATTGCCACTATGCTTTCTGTTATCGCAACGACATCGCTGTCTTCTATCTTGGCAACGTCGAGAACGCTTGACACAACAATATCCGCAAGGTCATCCCCTTGCGAGATGAAGGGCAGTCTTACTCCTGTGACGATCGTACCTGTTCTTCTTTTCATAAGATAATGGCGGCAATGGAACTTTAACCTATAAAATCTTCGCAATATCGTATCGGCCGCCGCGGTCATTGGCGCTTATGCCAAACCTTCCGTATTAACATGCGAGGCGGTGATCAGAATTCGGATCTCAGAGTGGACTGGAATCTCTGCACCTCGCCGGGTATGCGGGTCGGGTATCTTCCGTTCACGCACGCCAGACAGAGGTCCCCCTCCGGTTTGCCGATCGCTTCTATGAGCCCTTCTATGCTTATGTACCCCAGGCTGTCCGCCCCCAGTATGTCGCAGACCTCTTCCGCGGTGCGGCCGTTGGCTACGAACTGCTCCCTTGATCTCATATCCACCCCGTAATAGCACGGAGCGACGACGGGCGGGCTTCCCACGCGGACATGTACCTCTTTAGCCCCTGCTTTCCTGAGCATTGAGACCAGTTTCTTAAGGGTGGTGCCTCTGACTATGCTGTCGTCGACTATCACCATGCGTTTGCCTTCGACGGTGCTTTTGATGGGGTTCATTTTCATCGAGACTGCCAGCTCCCTTTCCTTCTGGTCCGGGAGTATGAATGTCCTTTCGGCAAAACGGTTCTTCATGAACCCTTCCTCATACGGTATGCCGGATGATATGGAGAACCCTATGGCATGCGCGCGCCCGGAATCTGGTATCGGCATGATCATATCGACGTCGGCGGGGCATTCCTTCGCGAGGATCTCCCCGATCTTTTTCCTTACGTCATAGACCTCCCTCCCGTCTATCACGGAATCGGGTCTTGCGAAGTACACCCACTCGAACATACAATGCGCCCGGTGTTTGTGGGAAACACCCTGATACGGTATGAAATGGTCGTGCATCACCTCGATTATCTCTCCGGGGGTAACGTCTCTTATGAACGTTCCGTTCAGCGCGTCTATGGCGGCGCTCTCGGAAACAACGATGTGTCCTTCATCGATCTCGCCTATGCAGAGCGGCATGAGCCCGTACGGGTCCCTGATCCCGAACAGCCTGTCGTTTATCAATATTACAAGTGCGAAGGAACCTTCCAGCTCTCCCATCATGCTTTTCATCGCCTTTACCGGGTCATTGTGCTGGGTCATGTACTTGCCGAGGACCTTCGTCACCAGTTCGCTGTCGGATTCCGTAAGGAATGAGGTCCCTGTCGCCAGATACTTCTCTTTGAGATCATCGTAGTTGGTGATGTCCCCGTTGTGCGCAACGGCAACCGTCCCGAAACTCATGGTGACGGTCAGCGGCTGAGCGTTCAGAACGCTCTTCGAACCCGCAGTTGGATATCTCACATGGCCGACGCCGACATTGCCGCTGAGGTGCGCTATCTTTTCGTTGGACAGCACGAACTGGACGAGACCGTTGTCCTTGACCGTCTGCAGTTCGCCGTTATTGAAAACCGTTATTCCGGCGCTCTCCTGGCCGCGGTGCTGGATTATCATGAGGGACTTCTGCAAAGCCGATACGACACTATGGGCGGCGGCTACACCTGCCACTCCGCAACTGTGCTTAGGCCCCGACATATACATCCTTAGTCGCGGGCTTTGGCCCAGTTGTAGGATCTTATTTTTGCGGTCTTTCCGTAGCCGCATGAGGCGCAGACCCCTCTTCTCGCATGATACGAGTGTTTCCCGCATCTGCGGCAGGGTATGTGGGTCTTGTATTTGTTGTGCCTTCCCTGTGCCGGTGTTCCTGTTCCCATGATCTGTATCTCCTTATGGTGAAATGTATATTACGTTGTCCCCGCGGACAATGACCAAACTGATCTTTCTTACCGATTCTCCGTTGTGGAACTCCTCTGCGTTCTTCAGCACTACGTTCATATGAGGGTCGTATCCGTCTAGTACGCCCCGATACTCTCGCTTTCCTTTCAGCTCGACGATCACGTTCTTGTTCGTCGACTGACTGAGAACAGACAATGGTTTGATCATTTATCCCACTAAGGCTTCATAAAGGAAACAGTATTTGAAAGTATCGTGTTTATTTGTTTTTGTTTTAAAGGGTGGCGGCAGGGTCCGAAGGTGCGCGGACAGCTTTTTGACAGACCGAATGACCCCCGCATCATGCCCGCTGCGGTCTGCGTTGTGCATCATATAAATAGATAGTAATCTATATGATATGATACATGAACGACAGATACCGAGGACATTCCCGGCTCTTCAAAGCGCTCTCAGACCCGAACAGGCTGATGATCATGGATATGCTCTCCTGCGGAGAACTTTGCGCCTGCGAGATCCTGTGCAAGTTCGGGATAACGCAGCCGACGCTTTCGCATCATATGAACATCCTCTGCGGATGCGGCCTGGTGAACGGGCGCAGAGAGGGTAAATGGACATATTATTCACAGAATGAGGATGCCATTAGAGATTTCCGAGCATTTTTAGAAGAGATCACTACGGCGAAACCCGATTGCATCTGCCGTAAAAAAGAACTTGCGGGAGACACCGGGATTAGCGGTTGTTGCTCCGGTAAGAGGTCCAGAATATAATGAATCAGTAAAGGTGGAAAATATGGATGAAATAATCAACCAGGTGAAGGAATATTACGGCAAGAAACTGCAGAACAGAGACGATCTCAAGACCAGCACATGCTGCTGCACGGGGAGTCCTCCGGCGGAGATCAAAGATGTTCTGCCTATGATCGCGGACGAGATACTGAATAAATTTTATGGCTGCGGTTCTCCTCTGCCTCCGCTGCTGGAAGGGATGACCGTACTCGATCTGGGCTGCGGGACCGGAAGGGATGTGTACATTGCATCCAAACTGGTGGGAGAGTCCGGACGCGTGATAGGGGTGGACATGACGGAGGAGCAGATCGGGACCGCTGTCAGGTATCAGGAGGAGCAGCGTCAGCGTTTCGGTTTCAAGACCTCGAACGTAAGGTTCGCGCGAGGATACATCGAAGACCTGGGATCGCTCGGCGTGGAGGATGAAAGCGTCGATGTTGTCATTTCCAATTGCGTCATAAACCTCTCTCCCTCCAAAGAGCAAGTATTCAAAGAGATATACCGCATCCTCAGGCCGGGCGGCGAGCTGTTCTTTTCAGATATCTTCGCTGACCGGCGCATTCCAGAGTCATTGGCGGCTGACCCGTTATTGCGCGGAGAGTGTCTGGGCGGCGTGATGTACACAGAAGATTTCCGCAGGCTCGTGACGAAGGTCGGCTGGGCCGATTTCCGTTATACGAACGTCCGCGGCATTGAGTTCTCCGAGGGGGAGATCAAGGATAAAATGGGCTTTGCGAACTTCTCATCACGGACTGTGAGGGCCTTCAAGCTTGATGATCTGGAAGATATATGCGAGGACTATGGGCAAACGGCCACGTATGACGGCAGCATACCCAGTCATCCTCATTTCTTCGATCTTGACGACCACCACCGGTTCTTCACGAACAAACCGATGCTCGTATGCGGGAACACGGCGTCCATGCTCTCGCGCACACGTTACGGCAAAGCGTTCAGGGTGACCGGCGACCGTTCCGTGCATTTCGGGAGATTCGACGGCTGCGCGCCGAAAAGCGATAACGCCGGAACAATATCCGGATCGTGCTGCTGACACTTGCCGGGGGGCCGATCACCGGGATCGATCAGACGAAGGCTCCGATGGTGGGGGCGTCGAGCCGGTCCATGTCGAAGAAGATTATCGCTTCCCTTATCCCCCTTCCGCCCATGCCTGTCTCCATGAAATGATCCAGCATGGACGCTCTCCACAGAAGATCCAGTATCGTGGTCGAAAGGCACCCGTAATATGCGTTCGCCATATCATCCTCATAGCCGGTGGCGTCCATGAGGCTGAACACATTACCCAGGAAGCTGTCCCTTTGGTTGAGGATCGAGATGTATTCTTTCAGGACCTCTTCTCCTCCTGGCTCTAAGGGTTTTATCTTGATCTCCGATGCCTTTACGGAGCCTTTCTTCATCAGGTCCCCTTCTTCATCGAGGACCATCCAATCTATCTTTCCGGATGCGCTGTCCGCAAGGAAGATGTTCCAGTTCCAGCCCTCATCGCAGTATACAGGTGCGTTGACTGGGTCGTCGGTGGCCATAGATTCCATGGCGGCCTCCATGGCGGCCTCGCTGAGCTCTTCCGGGTCCGCCTGTTCCTCTTTGACGTCTTCGAGGGTCATGACTGGTTCCATCATGGTCATCTCCATAACTTTGCTTATGAAAGGAAGGCGGGTGAACCCGTCCAAGTTCCTGCTTACGGACGCCCTTATTTCAGACGGGTCCCCCATCACGCCTGCCTCTTTGCAGTTGTGGTAGAATTCGTTATAGACATCTCCGGCCTCTTTCACCGCCCTCTTTATCCTGCCGTCCGCTTTGAGTATGATATCCTTTGCTTCCGCCTCAGCGTCCGGCCCCTTTCCGGTCCAGACGCCTCTGCATGAAAGATCCAGCTCTACCTTGACCCTGTCCCCCACGTGTATGTGGTAAGGGAACTGCCTGCAGTATGTGGGCCGGTTGACGTAGACGTCGCATTTCCGTCCGTTGAGGAAAACGCAGGAGCCTCTGCCCTTCTTCAGCGCGAGCGCGAGATACGGCTCCGGGCCTTTGCTTTTTACCAGAGCCTTTGAGTGGTCCTTCTCAAAGAAGTGCCTCTCTTCGGCGAGGACCTCTGGCTGGCAGAGACAGCACAGCCCGCAGCCTTCCGGGCACTCGGCCTTCTTCCCGAACAATTCCGAATAATCAACCTTGATTTCCGCCATAAATATCCTTCCCGATCCTGTCTCCGCAGAATTCTCCATCCTTTATCTGGATCTCCCCTCCCACCATAACCGTTTCGGGGAAGACCGCCTCCCAGCCGCCATATGGCGAGTGACCGGCCTTGCTATGAAGTTTTCTTACGTCTATGCAGGTGAAATTCCTCATGTCAAAGACCGAAAGGTCTGCGTCATATCCTTCTTCGATCCTTCCTTTTCTCATCCCGAAGGACGCGGCCGGTACTTCCGAGCCCATGGACACCCCCTGAGCCAGGGAGATGATGTTCTTTCTTACCATATTCATCACTATTGGGATCGTGGTCTCGACGCCCGGTATCCCGCTCGGCGCCGAATCGAAATCCGAAGATTTGTCCGATACCGTGTGGGGGGCGTGGTCGCTGCCGAACATAGATATCTTCCCGTCTAAGAAAGCCTTATAGAGCTTGTCCCTTACGGCGGCACTCCTTATCGGAGGATTCACTTTGTACTCCGATGATGAGAATTTATCATGTTCGAAGAAAAGATGATGCAGGGCCACCTCGGTGGTGAAACCCAGCTCGTTCGCCATCGCCACGCTTTCCGCATTGGTGTTATGGCATATGTTGATCCTCATTCCCTTGAAGCGAGACAGCCTTCTGAGAGCACTGATCTCCGCCTCTAACGGGCGGTTACGGAGATGGTCCGTGCAGTTCTTCTCCTGTTCCCTGAGGATCATGCCGTCATCCTCCGCATGCACGCTCACCCTTTTCCCTGTTCTGAGTATATCGTTAAGCGCGGGAACGATCTCCGCATCGTCATTCAAAAGTATCTTTCCGGTGGTCGAACCCATGAAAAGCTTGAACCCCGGGACCAGCGGCGCCATCATGCCCGCATTGCAGCCCGGCGTAACGGCGGCGAAAAGCCCGTAGTCTGCATACGCCCTTCCTTTGACGCGGTCCTTCTTTTCCAGCAGCGAGTTCACATCCGTCACGGGCGGGATCGTGTTGGGCATATCCAGCACGCATGTGACCCCTCCGTGGACCGCCGCGCTTGTGCCGGATAGGAAATCCTCCTTCTCGGTCATCCCGGGATCCCTGAAATGGACATGGGGATCTACAAACCCGGGAAATATCACCCCGCCGGGCACATCGATCCTTCTTTCTCCTCCGCTGACCGAGCTTCTTACTGCGGATATCCTTCCGTTGGCGATCCCTATCTCCGAGTATTTTATCTCCCCTCCCACGAACGCCCTTCCGCATACGACAAGATCGAAACTCAGGACATCACTTCCTTACGACCTCTCCGTTGGGCGACGTTTCCGCGAATATCTCTCCGCAGAAAGATTCTATTACCGCACCGGGCTCCTTCCAGGCATTGGGACTGAGTCCGGCCTTCATCGACAGATGCTTCAGGAATTCCTCGGCGCCCCATCCGAATTCCGAAGGGACCTGCGGAAGCAGGAGACCTCTTCTTCCCCTGTGAGAGAGTATCAGACCGTCCCTGCCGACGACTATCTTTGACAGAAGCTCTTCCGGCGCTCCGTATTGAACTTTTTGAGGAACGGTCAGGATCGTCACCTCGAACGTACATTCTTTCGTTTCGTCGAAGGTTAGGTCCTCGAACCTCGGATCGTGGCATGCGGCCTGCGCCGATAATCTGAGCGCGTCCTTCAGCGGAAATACCGGTTCGGGGTACCCTATGCACCCTCTCAGGTCTCCTGACGGGTATTCAGATATTGTCACGAACACCCCTTTCTTCTCGGAGAACCCTTCGGGGAGAGATACCTCGGCGGCCCCTTTCCTGGTCTCGGCCTCCGCATAGCGCCTTGCCGCTCTGACCGCGGCCGTGCCGTCTGTGAGCTCCATCTCAATCGCTGGTCTTTCCTTTCTTCGCCGAAGAGGTCTTCTTCGGCGCGGATTCTATATCTATCTTCTCGGGCGCCGCAGGCTTTGACCCGCTTCCGCGGCCGGCGTTTGCTTTGGAGAAATTCTCGGATGCGTTCTTCCTTGCCTCTTCGGCCTTGTCCGCCATGTCCTTGAAGCAGTCCGGGAACGGCATTGCGCTCATAAGAGCGCCCACTGTCATCATGAATTCCATCCCCATGGCCATGAAGTGCTTTTGAACCTCTGGGTCTGTGAATGCGTTGAACATGCCCTGTGCGGCCTCCTTGGCCTTCTTTCTCTGCTCGTCGGCGAACTCCTCCGCTTTTTTCCGCTCCTCACGGAACGTTTCTTCGAAGAGGTCCTTCTCCCCTTTGCAGAACCTCCTCATGGTGATCATCTCATCTCTGAAGAGCCTCTCCAGCATCTCCTTGTTCTCCCTGATGAACTTCTCCAATTCGGGATCTATGTAACTCTTATCTTTTTCACTCATTTCTGACCCCTCCGCTTTCCGCGGTCTTTATGAATACCAAAGGGCGGTCATGTTTCTTAAACAGTTTGTTCTTTTGACAGTTCGATGTTTTATCTTGTTCTCCTGAACTTTACGATGAGATCCTCTTCGTCGAACTCAGCGCCGAGCATCTCCGCATCGCTAAGCGTCATCGGCAGGGCGACCGTTCTCTTGTGGTCCCCGACTTTGATTATCACGGAATTGTTGTTCCCTCTGAATAGCTCGATGTCGTCCTTCTCCGTGAAGGGCATTTTGATGTACAGCTTGTCGACACCGTCCTCGGTCTCAAAGTGCATGGGGCTTGTCCTCGCGTATACCTCTGCCGGATCGGAGTCCCCGAAGATCATGTCCGCCATCTCGTCAAGGTTCTCGCTCCCTCTGAGTTCCGTCCGAAGCTGGTATGCGTACAGTATCTTCAGGGGATCGAAGACCTCATGTATCAATTTCATGTAGCCTTCCTGCTCCCCAAGCTTCTTCTTCATGAAGGCGCCGTCCACATCCGGCGGCAGGACCTTGTTCACTATAAGACACTCCACCGTCTTGTTGTAAAGGCAGAGGTAGGTATAGGAGCGCATTGTCTCGTTTATAGGCATCCTCTCCGGGTTGAGGACCAGCCTTATCGAGGTGTTCTCCGAGTCCTCCAGCACCTTCTTTGCCCTTTCCATGTCATTCTTCAGGTCCTCTATGCTGTTGATCACCTCCTTGGATGGCAGCGGCAGGTCCATCACCTTTCCTACCGTCATCCTTGCAACGGAGACCATCCTCTTCATCAGCCCGAAGAGTTTGTCGATATACCAGTTCGAGACATCCGGGAAACTGAGCAGCCTCAGGGTCTCGCCTGTCGGCGGCGTGTCTATGATCACAACGTCGTATTCCCCTTTGTCCTTGAACTGAAGCACATAAAAGAGGGCCGCCGCCATCTCCATCCCCGGCATTATCGCCATCTCCTCCGCTGTGATGTCTTCGACGCCCTGGGACATCATGAACGCGGATATGTAGTCCTTTAAGGTGGACCATTTCGTCCTCATCTCATGGATTATGTTCAATTCCAGGGCGTCGAGATTCTCCTCGACATTGACGATCTCGGAAGAAAGCTTCACATCAAGGGAGTCGCCGAGGGAATGGGCGGCGTCCACGCTCATTATTATCGTGCGGTGTCCCATCTTTGCGCATTTGCGTGCGGTCGCCGCTGCGACAGATGTTTTTCCGACACCTCCTTTTCCGTTATAGATGATTGTCCTCATGTTCTTACCCAGCATGCACTAATGTTCGCAGTATACTTTCTGTGACGCATCCTCTTTGATCGATCGTCAGGATCCTCAGCGGCACGTTCTTCCCCGACCTTTTGACGGCGCTGCGGACCGCTCCGTCAAGGGAACAGCACGGCACGGTCATCCTTACCACGGTCAGGCTCTTCGGATCATTGTTAGACAGTATCTCGATGAGCTTTTCTTCATAACCCGCATCGAACTTCGGGCAGCATATCGCTACCGCTCTCCCTCTGATGAGGTCCTCATGCATTTTTGAGTATGCGAAAGCGGAACAATCGGCCGCCAGCAGGATGTCTGCTCCTTTGAAAATAGGGGAAACGGCCGAGACCAGTTTCAGCTTCACCGGCCACTGCCTCAGCTCACCGCTGCCGGGGCCCGGCTGGACAGGGTTCGCCGGCGGCCGTGAGGATGGCTGTGTTCCAGGCATGATGATCTGAGGGGTCTCGCATCCGCATAATTCAATGAAAGATATCGCTCCCTGGGGGCATACCGGCAGGCAGTCGCCCAGGCCGTCACAGAAATCCTCCCTTATCATCCTGGCCTTGCCGTCAATGATCGCCAGCGCCCCTTCGTGGCAGGCCGCGACGCACAGTCCGCAGCCGTCGCATCTGAATTCATCAATAACTATGCCCTTTACCATAGAAGAGCGTAACGATTGCAGCCTAATATACTCTTATGCGGTGCGCCCCGGCTGACCCAGAAGCAAAAAAGGAGCGAAAGGAGCATATCTGGGTCAGCCGGGGTTTGTGTTCAGCTGTTCTTTGGATTTTGCCTGATCTTACGCCGGAGTTCTGCGTACTCTGCGCTTTGTTCCATATGATGATCGGCGAATTCGATCACCAATGCGCATAAGGCTTCCACGAGGACGTAATGATCGATCTTACTGATCTCGATCATGTCCGATATCGTGTCTTTGATAATTTCCGCTTCCGGAGATACTGTTATTGACATCATGCTGTAGAGATCTTCCTTGTGGCAAATATAAGGCAGAGAGTACAGTTAGCATACTTGTGCCTGATATCCACAAGGGATCGGAAAAAGAACTTGTCAGAAGTAATAGGAGTGCCGAGGACGGGTTTCGAACCCGCGACCTTCGGATTTCCCTGGAAGAGGCCTGTTGACCAGAACCCTATGAGTCCGACGCTCCACCAGGCTGAGCCACCTCGGCATAAGTTGGTTTGGTTGGGAATAGGTTTCTGCTTAATAAGTTTTGGAGGACTCTGGATGATCGACGATCATTCCTGGTCTGGGCTTTCTTCGGGGTTCTCGGCGTCCGCCTCTTCAGCGGGTGTTTCCTCAGCGTCAGCCTCTTCAGCGTCAGCCTCTTCCTCATCCGCCTCTTCAGCATCAGTGTCTTCGGCATCTTCAGCGTCTGCCTCTTCAGCATCAGCATCTTCTGCCGCCGCTTCCTCATCCGCCTCTTCAGCGGGTGTTTCCTCAACGGCCGCTTCCTCTGGCTCAGCTTCCTGTTCGGTTTCTGCAGCGTCTGCGGGTGCGGGTGCGGGCGCAGGTTTCTCTTCTATAATGGATTCCGGCTCTCCGTCTCCGATCTTCAGGACCTCTGTCTTACGGATCTCCAATCTCTTGATGGGGATCACGATGCGGCATGCCTTTGAGATATCCTTTGCGAGGTCTCCCGATATGACCGCTTTGACTATGTCGGAAAGGGTCATCTTCTCGGCCATCTGGACGAGGGTGATCCCGATTATCTGTCTCATTCCCTCTTCCTGTGAGGACTGTATGCGCCTCTCGGCAATGGACATTGTCTTTATCCTCACATGGTAGTGGTCGAAAGTAACGACATCCACAACGTGATCCGTCTTAGTCTTCTTTCTGCGGGTGAGCCTTCTGACATAGTCGCTTGTGAGATCATGACCGATGAATGCGGTCTTTGCCTCATGCCCATCAGCTCCGGTTATCTTGAACTTCAGTTTTATGTGCATCTTGGAAAAGTCTCCGGTGAGGTCCTGCACAGTGACCTCCGCCGTCCTTCCGATGAGAAGTTCCGGGTCTGCCGCCGGGGTCTCCCCGATCACCATCTCATTGAACATTTTAGGAGCGTGTACGTTGTACCATTCCTTTGCCTTCCATTTGTCCTTGACCTTGCGGCCTGCGGTCCCTTTAGCTCTTTTTGCTGCTGCCATCAGAATCCTCCATGATCCGAATAAGACGGGGATTCAGTGGTCATATTAATAGCTTTGTCAGAACCAAACATAAAATCAGGGTGTAGCCAGCATGTTTTCAAATAACATAATAAGGAAATTATTGTACAAAATGGTTGTACCACATGTATATATAACTTTCTTATGTGTCCGAGCCTGCGTTTTTTCATTTCCTTCTTGCCTCCTGCCGCAATAACAAACAGGCATATCAGAGTTCTTTGTCACTGCAAACCGCATAAAGGCACATCTAGATAAGGCCAACTTTTTGTTGAGGAATAAATGGAAAGAAAAGGGAAGTTTCAGGAGGCGGACCCCCTGATGATGAGAAATCGTTTATTCACCTTTTTTCTGCTGTTCTGCAGCGCAGTATCGCCGCCGGCATCGTTAGATGAATGCTACATTACGCAAGGTATAGATGTTGCTTATATTCACGCCCTCGATCGTGCCAGTGTTGTCAATGATGAAACTATTGGCAGAGACTGCGTTGCTGTATATGCCGTAATTCTTCCCTTGTATAAGGCCCGCGCCGCCGGCGGCAGTGTTGTTGGTTATAGTCACGGCTCCGCTGGCGACCCTTATGCCGGCACCGATCTCGTTCCCGGTGACGGCACCGCCGTATGTGGCTATGATCTTGCCGCTGTTGGTTATGACGCCGCTATCGATGTATATGCCGGCGCGGTAGCCTTTGATCTCGCCTGCGGCATAATTGGTCACATGACAGAGAACTGAGGCATAGATTCCGTAGCCTGTGCTGGGCGAAGTGACCACAGACCCTTCGGTTTCAATCATGCCGGAGTTGTAGATCCTGACGCCGCTGCCGAATATGACATCGATACCGTTGCACTTTCCGGAAATCGTGCTGCCGGATCCGTTGTTTATCTCGATATTGCCGGCGCCGAAATAGCTGATGCCTGATGTTCCGCCTGAGATCGTGCCGCCGTTTCTGTTTGTGATAATAGTCCCCCAGGAGTTACTCGGGGTGTTGACGCCGATGGCGGTATTGCCGGCAATTTTACCCTCGTTTGTGATGCTGTTCACGCTGGTTGATGCCTCCATGATTATGCCGGCGGTCGGACCGTTTATCAGGCCGGTGCTGTAGTTGTTGAGTGTATTGATGCCGCCGACGGTACGAATGGCACTCTGACCGCTGCTGGTGATGCTGCCGTAGTTGTCAATCCTGCCGCCGTTTTCGAGCCGGATGCAGTCACTTCCGGTCCCGCCTTGGATGATGCCTGTGGCGCCATTGGTGATCCTCGCATTGCCGGAAACGGAATAGATGCTGGTGCCGACGGTGCTGATAATGTGTGCAGTGTTTACGAGATTACTGCCGGTTCCGAACCGTATGACATTTCCGTTACTGTTGATCCTCTCTAATTTGCCTATGGTACCTGTTTTAGTCTCTGAATAGATCGCCAGGGTTCTGCCGGCGCCGATGTCTACGCCGTCGGTCTGCAGTACGCAGCCGTCGGCGATGATGATGCTGACATTCCCTGAGATGGTGAGTGTGCCGTTGAGCAATATGCTCTTGGCAACATAGTACCATCCGTCCGTGGCCGCCGCGTCGGCCCCGCTCAGTTCATAGCGTCCAGTTGATAGGAGCATATTGTTGAAATAACTTTGATCCAACACTTTTGCGTCATGGATGCCTGGGCTTCCGTCCACATTGATATAATCGTAACCTGGTGTGCCCTGCTTCATGGTGAAGTTGACATTGATATAGTTGACGTTGGCCGTTGTTGTGTACGACACCGACGGTATCTTTCCAGACGCCAATGTGTAACCCGCCTTCGAGACGCCGGTTATCACTATTGCTGAATCCGTATTCGCCAGTATGATGTATGCGCCGTCTGCGCCTGTGGTGTATGATGTTGCCAAGGCCCCTGTGCATGTGATCGTCACTCCGCTTATACCTGTGGAGGTTCCGTCTACGGTCACCTTACCGGATACTGAGAAGGCACCCTGCTTCATGGTGAAGTCGACATTGGAGGCCGACGCTGTGTATGATGCAGGCGCAGTTCCAGATGCCCTGACATAGCCAGCTTTTGTGACACCGTTTATTGTGAGTGTTGATCCTGTGTATGCGGTTATAGAGTATGTGCCATCCACCGCTGTGGTTACGATGTTGGCAAGTCCTCCAGTGCAGTATATGTCTACCCCACTCAGGCCGGTTGAAGTTCCGTCAACGGTCACCCTGCCGGATACCGTGAAGATGCTGTTGTCCTGCTTCATGGTGAAGTTGACGTCTGATGTCGATACAAAGTAGTAACCTGCCGGTACTTTTCCAGATACCAGCGTATATCCATCCTTGATAATGCCGGTTATCAGGACCCCGGACCCTTTCTGCGCCGTTACGGTGTATGTACCGTCCGCCGCCGTAGTAAATGAGGTTTCCAGGGCGTTTGCGCATGTTATGGTCACCCCGCCGAGGCCGGTGTTGGTTCCATCAATAGTCACCTTGCCTGAAACTAAAACTGTTTCGGAGTCAAACTTCATGGTAAAGTTGACGTTGGAGGCAGATGCGGTGTACGACGCCGGTATCGTTCCCGATGCCAGGCTGTAGTAGCTCTTTACGACGTTGGTTATCGTGATCGTGGTTCCGACGTTCGCCGTTATGGAGTATGTTCCGTCTGCGGCGGTGCTGTGCGATGGTGATCCGTTTAGGTAGATAAACACTCCGCTTAGGGCTGTACCGGTTCCGTCAACGGACACCTTGCCGGACACTGTGAAGGTATCCTGTTTCATGGTGAAGTTGACGTTGGAGGCCGCTGCGGTGTACGACGCCGGTATCGTTCCCGATGCCAGGCTGTAGTAGCTCTTTACGACGTTGGTTATCGTGATCGTGGTTCCGACGTTCGCCGTTATGGAGTATGTTCCGTCTGCGGCGGTGCTGTGC